>NZ_JBNDJH010000013.1:0-206111 GCF_050434865.1 Pseudomonas silensiensis | reverse complement strand
GCATGCCGAGCCTAGGCGAGGCACCGAATGGAGGGGCAAAGCCTTTTGCTTACTTTTCGGCGTTTGGAAAAGTGAGTCGCTGTAAGAGCGAAACCATAAGTGGCCGTTACCGCAGAAACGGATATGTACCCCAACCTTAAGCGAACAGCATCCCGCAAGTGGGCCGGGCCTTCTCATTTCGGGGGTAGGCTCAATGATGCTGGCGTTGTCTTTGTAGCTCTGTCTTCAGCCAGGTACTCGCCGGCTGGACGCCTGTTGAGCAACGCACTTCATAGGCTTTGCCACTCATGCTGCTTTTAGTGGCCGCGAGATCGATGAAGTCTTCTGCGCTGCTCACCAGATTCTTGCCTTCGAGATAATTCAGCTTCTTTTCCAGATGTGCCCGAGCCTGGGGTCCAGGGTATTCACTGCCGTTGCGCACAAACTGACACTCACTGCGCTCCACAAAATCCAGCAAACCCTTTATCTCCTGATTTGCCTGTGCCGTGGTTTGAGCCTGCGCACCACCCGTCACCGCAAAAAGGCCGATAGAAGCCGCGACCAGCCATTGGCGGAAAATGGACCGAGTCACCGCTGCTTTCAAAATCCACATGATACTTCCTTGTCCTGAAAGGGCCGACTGTAGCGCGGCGTCACCCGAGCAACCAGCAGAACGCTGTGCGACGTTGTTCGTTCGAAAGGATCAACCTGCGGAAGGGAAAGAGAAAGGGGATCAATGAGCCCGGTGCCTCTGTGCGCGAGCAGTTGGCCAAAGTCGCAGGTACTTATCCCTGTATCGGCATCAGACTCATTGATCGTAGCCCAGCTCAATGTTGGGCGATTTCCATCTAACCGAATGGAGATGCATTGGCGCGTCAAAGCAGCCATGCCCTATTTTTTTAACAAAACAACTTCGGCACGTCTAATCACCTTTTTCCCCGGCCTTATAGGCTCAGGAAATATCACCGCACCACCATTCGTCGCATCAAAAGCGCTGCGCGATTTTTTTGACTATATCTGGCTTAAGGTTTGCAAAAGACGCTCGTAGCTGCCCCAGAACGACGTAATTCTGACGCGGTAGCATTTTAATTAACGCTTAGGACGCCAGCGATGCGCTTGGTCAGTCACCGGGAGACGTAACGTGTCAACTCTCAACGAAATCGCAGCGAACCACGCGAGAATGGCCAAGGCTCTTGTCGAAGAGTCGACCGTGCTGAGTGAGCGCCCCACCCAGATAGTGGATAGTTTCGAAGTCCCATCCATGGATACGCCACACATGCCTCTGCACCTTATCGCCGGCGTGCAGGACAACCATTTCGGACAAGCGACGGCCTACTCGCTCTAACGATGCCTGATCCGGGCAGCCTGTCGGCGCGCTAACGGTCGAGTACCACTTTCTGGCCTAAACTCAACTGACTAGCCCGTTGGGGAGCTGCCGGAGTGGCATTCCCATGCTTGAAACTGTAGAGATGTCGCGCGTGAAGCACTTCGCCGCCAATGTTGTCGGCCGAGATTTCGCGATCGGTGATATTCATGGCCATTTCACTGGGGTGCAGGCTGCTCTGGATGCCGCCGGGTTCAACCGCTTGGTAGATCGGCTGTTCAGTGTTGGTGATCTGATTGACCGCGGGCCCGAGTGCCGTGACGCGCTCGATTGGCTGGACAAACCATGGTTCCACCCGGTGCGAGGCAACCATGACGACTACGTGGTGTATTTCGATACCTGCGACATCGACAGCTGGATACTCAACGGGGGCTCATGGTTCACAGACCTGTCGTTGGTCGAGAAGCAAGCATTCGCGGCGCAGTTCGCCAAGCTCCCTATCGCAATCGAAGTCGAAACGGCACACGGCCTGATCGGCATCGTGCACGCCGATTGTCCATTTCCATCATGGCAGCAACTGCGAATGGAACTGGAGTCGCCGGAAAACAACAGGCGTCTGCAGGAGGTGCAGCACTACTGCATGTGGTCACGCAGGCGGATTGATCAGCAGGAGACGCATGGCATTGAAGGCCTGCGTGCACTGGTCGTAGGGCATACGCCGCTGTATATGCCCGTCAGCCTTGGCAATGTGATCCACATCGATACGGGTGGCTGGAGGCCGGACCGTGGTTATTTCACCCTGCTGGATCTCGAAACGCTCCAAACCATCCCCGCAAGCTGACACAACACAGATCGGCCAACGCCATTCACTCAAAAAAAAACCCGGCTTTATCAGCCGGGTTTTTTATTTAGCTATTCAGGTGGCATCACTGCCACCCGAAATCAACAGCACTTCGGCCCAGCCTTGCTTCCGTAGCGAGCTTCCTGGCGCTCCCGAAAGAACACCTCATAACTCATCACCGGTTTGTCCGGGTGCTTGGTCTGCATGTGCTCGACGTAGGTGTCGTAGTCGGGCATGCCGACCATCAGGCGCGCGGCCTGACCGAGGTATTTACCGAGGCGACTCAGGTCATTGAACATGCTGCAATCCTCGATCAAGCGTCCGGCAGAGCCTGGAATGGCGCTTCTTTATCCGTACGTTCTTTAGTGCCCCAGGCGGCGATACCGACCTTGAGTGCAAAGAACAGGATGCTGAAGACCACCAGCAAGAACAGCGCGGTCAGCGTTGCGTTGGTGTAGGCGTTGTAGATCACGTGCTGCATCTGGTCGATGCTCTTCGCCGGGGCGAGGATCTGCCCGTTGGCCAGCGCATCGCTGTACTTCTTGGCCAAGGCCAGGAAACCGATCGCCGGGTTGGCATCGAACAGCTTGATGAAACCGGCGGTGGTGGTGCAGATCAGCAGCCATACAGCGGGCAGCATGGTGACCCAGACGTAGCGCTGGCGTTTCATTTTGATCAGCACAACGGTCGCCAACATCAGTGCGATACCGGCCAGCATCTGGTTGGAGATACCGAACAACGGCCACAAGGTGTTGATGCCACCCAACGGATCGATCACGCCCTGGTACAACAGATAACCCCACATCGCCACACAACCGGCGGTGGCGATCAGGTTGGCGGTCCAGGATTCAGTGCGTTTCAGCGCTGGCACGAAGGAACCGAGCAAGTCCTGCAGCATGAAGCGTCCGGCTCGGGTACCGGCATCGACTGCGGTCAGGATGAACAGCGCTTCGAACAGGATCGCGAAGTGGTACCAGAATGCCATGGTGTTTTCACCCGGCAGAAGGTGGTGCAGGATCTGCGCGATACCGACTGCCAGGGTCGGCGCACCGCCGGCACGGGCCAGGATGGTGGTTTCACCGATGTCCTTGGCCACTGCTTGCAGCGCTTCCGGGGTAATTGCAAAACCCCAGCTGCTGACGGTCTGAGCCACCGTAACAGCGTCAGAGCCGACAAGCGCCGCCGGGCTGTTCATGGCGAAATACACGCCTGGTTCAATCACCGACGCAGCAACCATGGCCATGATGGCGACGAAGGATTCCATCAGCATGCCGCCGTAACCGATGTAACGGGCATGCCCTTCGCTGGCCAACAACTTCGGCGTAGTGCCGGAAGCAATCAGCGCGTGGAAACCGGAAACGGCGCCACAGGCGATGGTGATGAACAGGAACGGGAACAGACCGCCCTTCCATACCGGCCCGGTACCGTCGACGAACTGGGTCAGCGCCGGCATTTTCAGGTCGGGCATGGTGATCAGAATGCCGATCGCCAAGGCCACGATGGTGCCGATTTTCAGGAAGGTCGACAGGTAGTCACGCGGCGCCAGAATCAGCCACACCGGCAATACCGCGGCAACGAAACCGTAGCCGATCAGCATCCAGGTGATCTGGATCCCGGTGAAGGTAAAGGCCTTGGCCCAGACCGGATCAGCGGCAACCTGCCCGCCCAGCCAGATCGAACCGAGCAGCAACAGCACGCCGACCACGGAGATTTCACCGATACGGCCCGGGCGGATGTAGCGCATGTAAATGCCCATGAACATCGCGATCGGGATGGTCGCCATCACCGTGAAAATACCCCAAGGGCTTTCGGCCAGGGCTTTCACGACGATCAGCGCCAGCACCGCGAGGATGATGATCATGATCAGGAAGCAGCCAAACAGCGCGATGGTGCCGGGGATGCGGCCCATTTCTTCACGGACCATGTCACCCAGAGAACGACCGTTGCGGCGGGTGGACATGAACAGGACCATGAAATCCTGAACGGCACCGGCCAGCACCACGCCGGCGATCAGCCACAGCGTCCCGGGCAGGTAACCCATCTGCGCCGCCAGGACCGGACCGACCAACGGCCCCGCGCCAGCAATGGCGGCGAAGTGGTGACCGAAGAGCACGTGTTTGTTGGTCGGCACGTAGTCCAGACCGTCATTGTTAACGACAGCGGGCGTGGCACGATTGGGGTCGAGTTGCATCACTTTGGTAGCGATGAACAGGCTGTAATAGCGGTATGCGACGAGATAAATAGCGACTGCTGCGACTACGATCCAGAGGGCATTGATCGCTTCGCCGCGGCGCAGGGCCACGACACTAAGCGCAAACGCTCCCAGGACAGCCACGGCAAACCAGGCGAGGTGTTTAGCCAGACGGGGCATAGCGTGTCTCCTGCCGACAGCCAGTGGACTGCGGCGGTAATTTTTATAATTGTGTCCGCTGTGCGGAGCTGGCCCAATATCCCCGCATGCCGTCTACAAATAAATCCGCGTTACTACGTACGCGGCGTCTACGTAGTTCTACGTAGATGACGCTGATCCCGATGTGGGTGAGTCATACCGGCGTGACCTTTTGGTTCCTTTTGGGGCGTTTGCCAAAAGGGACTCGCCGTAAGGGCGAAACCCTAAGCCGCCGTTACCGCAGAAATGGATATGTACACCTGCAAGAAAATAGTCGGCGACCCAGCCGCAGGTCATTCCGTCCAGCACCGCTACTGGACGCGCGTATCTTTGGCATATGATGCCGGGCCTTCGCCTTCCCTCGGTCCGGACAGGAGCAGAGATGCAGCTCAAACACAAAATCGTCGCGCTCGGGATTCTGCCGCTGGTGTTGGCCATCGCCGTCATCTGCGCGCTGGTGATTTCCATGAACCGGCAGCTGGGCGAACAACAGGCGCAACTGATCGAAGACAGCATTCTGGCGAGCAAACGCGCCGAACTTAAGAACTACGTCGAAATGGCGCAAAGCCTGATCGAGCCGCTGTACGACGACGGCCACGGTGACGAACACGCACAGCAACAAGTGCTGGAAGAACTGCGCAAACTCAGCTTTGGCATCAATGGCTACTTCTTCGTCTACGACCACGAAGGTCGCAGCCTGATGCACGCGCGCCAGTCCGAACTGGTGGGCAAATACCTGTGGGACATGAAGGACCCTCACGGTTTGCCGGTGATCCAGGCGTTGCTCAAAAGTGCGCAATCGGGCGAAGGCTTTCAACGCTATGCCTGGAACAAACCCTCTTCCGGCCAGGTGACCGACAAGCTCGCCTACGTGGTGATGCTGGATCGTTGGGGCTGGATGCTCGGCACCGGCATCTACCTTGAAGACGTCGAGCGCGCGACCCAGCAAGCACGTGACGAAGTGGCCCAGGGCATCCGTAAAACCATGCTGGCAATTGCCGCGGTGGCCCTCGTGGCGGTGCTGTTTGTCTTCGCCAGCGGCATGACACTGAACGTCAGCGAGCATCGTCTGGCCGACAAAAAACTTCAGCGCCTGACTCAGCGTATCGTCAGCTTGCAAGAGGAAGAGCGCTCACGGGTTTCCCGTGAACTGCACGACGGCATCAGCCAGGTACTGGTCTCGATCAAGTTTCAGTTCGAGTTGGCCAGCCATCTGCTTGAGAATGGACAAGCACACGACAAGGGTTTGAGTACGCTGAGAGACGCCACGGAACGCCTGGGTGAAGCCATTGGCGAAGTCCGCAGCCTCTCCCACGACCTTCGTTCCTCGCTGCTCGACACCCTGGGCCTGCCGGCGGCGATCGGTCAACTCGCCGCAGAATTCGAGCAGCGTAGCGGCCTGATGGTGACCTACAACGACAATGAATTCGACTGTCACCTGGTCGATGGGGCAGCGGTCTCGCTGTTTCGCATCGTGCAAGAAGGCCTGACTAATATTGAACGACACGCCCAGGCTAAAAACGTCGCCATTACCCTGCACGGGTCCGAAGATTCCGTGCGGTTGACGGTGGTCGATGACGGTATCGGTTTCAATGTCGCCCAGGTCGAACGTCGTCATGCGGGCATTGGCCTGCGTAATATCCGTGAACGTGTCGAGCATTTTGGTGGGCGATTCGACCTGGTCTCGATGCCGGGCCGAAGTGAGCTGGACGTTTGGCTGCCAATGAAAATGCCCGGTACAACACGCTGACTCACCCCCTGACAACAAGAGTGAATACACGCGATGAACCTGCCCTACCCGATCCGCGTCGCTTTGGTCGACGATCACGCTCTGGTCCGCGACGGGATCAAAGCACTGCTGGCGGTCATGGCCCCCCTGGAAGTGGTGGGCGAAGCCGAGAGTGGCGCGGATGCCATTGAAATGGTCGGACGCTGCCAGCCGGACCTGTTGCTGGTCGACATCAGCCTGCGGGACATGAACGGGCTCGAGCTGACCCGGGTGTTGCGCAGCCAGTACCCGTCGCTCAAGGTGCTGGTGCTCAGCATGTACGACAACAATGAATACGTCAGTGAATCCGTGCGCGCGGGGGCCAGCGGCTATGTACTGAAGAACTCACCGTCGCGGGAAATCATCGCGGCGATCGAAGCCATCGCCAGTGGCGGCACGTTCTACAGCGCCGAGATCGCCCAGCGGCTCATCGCCGATAAAAATACCGACAACGAGCTGACACCGCGCGAGAGCCAGGTGTTGTACAAAATGGCGCAAGGGCTGAACAACAAGGAGATGGCCCGCGAACTGGACATCAGCGTTCGCACAGTAGAAACCCATCGCCTGAGCATCCGTCGCAAACTCAACATCGACAAACCGGCGGCCCTGGTCAAATACGCGATCGATCACGGGATCATCTCGCGGTAGCAGGCATTAATACTCAATGGAAAACCCGGCCTCATCAGCCGGGTTTTTTTTGGTTTTTTTATTGGCAACAGCCATCCCCTTCTCCCTTTTCGCCACCGTCCGACCAGAAACCCGCTTCAGGGACTTGCGCTGCCGGTATTATGGTATACCATCAGACGCACAGACACTCTCACCTTACACGGAGCAGCTCATGAGTTTCGAAATCCGCAAGATCGTCAGCTATGTCGAAGAAACCTTTATCGAAGGCGGCAAGGCCACCGATAAGCCAGTGACCATGGTCGGGCTGGCCGTCGTGATGAAAAACCCGTGGCTGGGCCGCGGCTTTGTCGAAGACCTGAAACCGGAAATCCGTGCCAATTGCTCCGACCTCGGCGCGCTGATGGTTGAACGCCTGGTGGGCATCATCGGCGGTGCCGAGAAGATCGAGGCTTACGGCAAGGCTGCTGTCGTGGGCGCCGACGGTGAAATCGAACACGCCTCCGCCGTGATCCACACCCTGCGCTTTGGCAACCATTACCGCGAAGCGGTGAAAGCCAAGAGCTACCTGAGCTTTACCAACAAGCGTGGCGGCCCGGGCACATCGATCCAGATTCCGATGATGCACAAGGACGACGAAGGCCTGCGTTCGCACTACATCACCCTGGAAATGCAAATCGAAGATGCACCGCGCGCCGACGAAATCGTGGTGGTACTGGGTTGCGCCGATGGCGGCCGCCTGCACCCACGCATCGGCAACCGTTACATCGACCTGGAAGAACTGGCCGCTGAAAACGCCCAGTAATCAAGGTCGGTAAGAACAACAAAAAGGCATGCAGGAGCGCTCCATGATTCGGCTCACCGCTGAACTCACCCCGGCTGGCACCAGTTACCTGGCGACCGGCCAAGGCCAGCCCGTGGTTTTGATCCACGGCGTGGGCCTGAACAAAGAAATGTGGGGCGGCCAGGTCGTTGGCCTGGCCACGAAGTACCGCGTGATTGCCTACGACATGCTCGGCCACGGCGCCAGCCCGCGCCCGGAAAGCGGCACCCCCCTGCTCGGCTATGCCGACCAGTTGCTGGAGCTGCTCGATCACCTGCAATTGCCTCAGGCGACGGTGATCGGCTTTTCCATGGGCGGGCTGGTCGCGCGGGCATTTGCCTTGCATTACCCGCAACGCCTGCAAGGCCTGGTGGTGCTCAACAGCGTGTTCAATCGCAGCTCCGAACAGCGTGCCGGCGTTATCGCCCGCACCGCTCAAGCGGCCGAACACGGACCGGATGCCAACGCCGAAGCCGCCCTGTCGCGCTGGTTCAGCCGCGAGTATCAGGCGGCCAACCCGGCGCAGATTGCGGCCTTGCGCCAAACCCTGGCAGACAATGACCCACAGGGTTACCTGACCACCTATGAGCTGTTCGCGACCCAGGACATGTACCGCGCCGACGATTTGGGCAGCATTCAGGTGCCGACACTGATCGCCACCGGTGAACTGGATCCGGGTTCCACGCCGGAAATGGCCGAACAATTGGCCGCACGCATTCCCGGCGCGACAGTTGCCGTGCTCGCCGAGCAGCGGCATATGATGCCCGTAGAATCACCGCGCCTGGTCAACCAGCTGCTGCTGGAATTTCTCGACACAGCGCACTCCCGACAAAACCAAATAAAGGGGATCGTTGCATGACACTCGCACGCTTCCAGATGTGCATCGGCGGTGAATGGGTCGATGCCCTGTCCGGCAAGACCTTTGAAAGCCTGAACCCGGCCCTGGCCCAAGCCTGGGCCGAACTGCCCGATGCCGACGAAGCCGATGTCGAGCGCGCCGTTCAGGCTGCGCAGACGGCTTTCGACAGCCCGGCCTGGCGCGGCCTGACCGCCACCGCCCGCGGCAAACTGCTGCGGCGCCTGGGCGATCTGATCGCTGAAAACAAGGAACACCTGGCGCAGCTGGAAAGCCGTGACAACGGCAAGCTGATCCGCGAAACCCGTGGTCAGGTCAGCTACTTGCCGGAGTTCTTCCACTACACAGCAGGCCTGGCCGACAAACTTGAAGGCGGCACCCTGCCCCTCGACAAGCCCGACCTGTTTGCCTACACCGTGCACGAAGCCATGGGCGTGGTCGCCGCGATCATTCCCTGGAACAGTCCGCTGTACCTGACTGCGATAAAACTCGCCCCGGCCCTGGCGGCGGGCAACACCATCGTGATCAAACCGTCGGAACACGCCTCCGCAACCATTCTTGAACTGGCGCGTCTGGCGCTGGAGGCCGGCATCCCGCCGGGTGTGGTCAACGTCGTCACCGGTTATGGCCCAAGCACTGGCGCAGCCCTGACCCGCCATCCGCTGATCCGCAAAATCGCCTTCACCGGCGGCGCCGCGACGGCACGGCATGTGGTGCGCAGCAGCGCCGAGAACTTCGCCAAGTTGTCGCTGGAACTGGGCGGCAAATCGCCGAACATTATCTTCGCCGACGCCGACCTCGACAGCGCGATCAACGGCGCGATTGCCGGGATCTACGCGGCCTCCGGTCAGAGTTGCGTCTCCGGTTCGCGGTTGCTGGTGCAGGACGAAATCTACGATGAGTTCGTCGATCGTTTGGTCGAACGCGCCAAACGCATCCGCATCGGCAACCCGCAGGAAGACAGCAGCGAAATGGGCCCCATGGCCACCGCGCAGCAACTGGCCGTGGTCGAAGGCCTGGTCGCCGATGCCATCGCCGAAGGTGCGCGCCTGCGCCTGGGCGGCAAGCGTCCGCAGAATCTGGGCGATGGCTGGTTCTACGAGCCGACCTTGTTCGAATGCGACCGCAACTCGATGAAGATCATGCAGGAAGAAGTCTTTGGTCCGGTGGCCTCGGTCATCCGTTTCAAGGATGAAGCCGAAGCGTTGGCGATTGCCAACGACTCGCAGTTCGGCCTCGCCGCCGGCATCTGGACTCGCGATCTGGGCAGGGCTCATCGCCTGGCCCGGGATGTGCGATCCGGGATCATCTGGGTCAACACCTACCGCGCCGTGTCGGCCATGGCGCCGATCGGCGGTTTCAAGAACAGCGGCTATGGACGCGAGAGCGGTATCGATTCGGTACTGGCCTACACCGAGCTGAAAACGGTGTGGATCAACCTCTCCCAGGCGCCAATGCCTGACCCCTTCGTGATGCGCTAGGAGATTGACGAAATGATCGAACCCGGCATTTACAAAGACGTCATGAGCTCGTTCCCCTCCGGGGTCACGGTGGTCACCACCCTGGACCCGGACGGCTGCATCGTCGGCATTACCGCCAGCGCTTTCAGTGCGCTGTCGATCGATCCGGCACTGGTGCTGTTCTGCCCCAACTATGCCTCCGACACGTACCCGATCCTGCGCGACAGCAAGCAGTTCGCGATCCATTTGCTGTCCGCCGACCAGACCGCCGAAGCCTATGCATTTGCCGGTAAAGGCAAAGACAAGGCCAATGGCATCGACTGGCACTTGAGCGCGCTGGGCAATCCGCTGCTGGGCAACGCCACGGCGATCATCGAGTGCGAACTGTGGCGCGAATACGACGGCGGTGACCACGCGATCATCGTCGGCGCGGTGAAGAACCTGATTCTGCCCGAGCAACCGGTGACGCCGATGATCTACCACAAAGGCAAGCTGGGCCCTTTGCCCGCCCTGGCCTGACGGGTTTACTCGCTCCCACAGGGATTGCGCTGGAGAACAATGATGAGCAACGAGAAATATAAACAGGGGCTGAAAATCCGCACCCAGGTGCTGGGCGAAGCCTACGTGAAACGCTCCATCGAGAACGCCGACGACTTCACCCGGCCACTGCAGGAAATGGTCACCGAGTACTGCTGGGGCCACGTCTGGGGCCGTGAGGGTTTGTCGCTTAAAGAGCGCAGCATGATAAACTTGGCCATGATTTCGGCCCTCAATCGGCCTCACGAACTCAAGCTGCATGTACGCGGCGCCTTGCGTAACGGACTGACTCGTGAACAAATACGCGAAATTCTGCTTCAGGTCGGTATTTATTGCGGCGTCCCCGCTGCCGTAGACAGTTTCCGGCTCGCCCGTGAAGCGTTCGCCGAAGCCGATGCCGAGGCCTCCAGTTAACCCTTGGCTGTTTGATCTGACCGAGCACGGAGATTCTTGCGATCGAAGTGCTCTTTTTGCATGGACAGCCACACTCAGAGCGGACCCCATGAAACGCCTGCCACTCGACGACAGCTTCAAGGTCAATCGCAACCCCGTTACCCTGCGCGAAATCGTGCTGGATAAACTGCGAAGCGCCATCATGAACTTCCAGCTCCTGCCGGGAGACCGTCTGGTCGAGCGCGATCTGTGCGATCGCCTGGGCGTCAGCCGCACGTCCGTGCGCGAAGCCTTGCGTCACCTGGAATCCGAAGGCCTGGTGGAATTCGCCGACGCCAAGGGCCCACGGGTCGCCATCATTACCCTCTCTGACGCCGGTGATATCTACGAGCTGCGTTGCGTGCTCGAAGGCCTGATCGTCCAGCTGTTCACCCTGCGCGCCAAGGCCAAGGACATCAAGGCCCTGGAAAAAGCCCTCGAGGAAAACCGCAAGGCCCTCAAGGACGGCGAGCTGCAACAGGTGATCGATTCGGTTCAGGGTTTCTACGATGTGCTGCTCGAAGGTTCCGGCAACCACGTTGCGGCCACTCAGCTGCGTCAGTTGCAGGCACGGATCAGCTACCTGCGGGCGACGTCGGTGTCCCAGGAAAACCGTCGTGGTGCGAGCAATCAGGAAATGGAACGTATGGTCGAGGCGATCAAGAGTGGCGATCCCCTCGCAGCCCACCAGGCTTGCGTGGACCACGTGCGCGCCGCCGCAACCGTCGCCCTCGATTACCTCAAGCGCAAACAGGAAGAGACCGGGAAAATGCCTGAGATCGCCCTGCCGATCGCGCTTAAAGAACCGCGCATAGGTCGCTAAAGATGTTCAGCCCGAGCTTTTGTCCAAAGTGCGGCGGCAATGACCTCAGGTCTCAGCTGCCACCGGGCGATACGCACGAGCGCCTGATGTGCCGCGGCTGTGGCTACATCCATTACGTCAATCCGAAAATCATTGCCGGCTGCATCATCGAGCAGGACGGCAAGTATTTGCTGTGTCAGCGCGCCATCCCGCCGCGTCCTGGCACCTGGACGCTGCCGGCCGGCTTCATGGAAGGCGGCGAGACCACCGAACAAGCAGCGTTGCGCGAAGTCTGGGAAGAGAGCGGCGTGCGCGCGGAGATTCTCTCGCCCTACTCGATCTTCAGCGTGCCGAAAATCAGCGAGGTGTACATCATCTTTCGCGCCATTGCGCTGGAGATCACCGGCCAGTACGGGCCGGAAACCCTCGACTACAAATTCTTCGCCCCCGAGGACATTCCCTGGGACAGCATCTACTACCCGGCGATCCGGCAGATCCTCGAACGCTATATCGAGGAACGCCAGGCCGGGGTCTATGGCATCTACATCGGCAACGACGATAGCGGCAAGATCCATTTCATTCGCTGAGCCTGTTTCTACAAGCGGGGCTCAGGGCGCCACGCCCTCGACAATAATGATCTGAGCCCGGGCCACGCCCTCGCGGTGCCGTTTCGCTTCCTGATATTCCTCCGACCGGTAGCAGGCCAGTGCCTGTTCGTACGAGTCGAATTCAATCACCACGTTGCGCTGCGGCGTGGGCCCGCCTTCCAGCGCTTCGCTGCGCCCGCCCCGGGCCAACATCCGTCCGCCATACAACGCGAAGGCCGCCGGCGCCCGCTGAGTGTATTGGCTGTATTGATCGGGGTCGGTGACATCGACATGAGCAATCCAGTACGCCTTCATAGTGACCTCTCGGTTTATTTTGTATTATGGTATACCACAAAGTATTTCCATCAAACACTGAGAATCCCAGCATGGCCTTCAACAGCATTGAAGAAATTATCGAAGACTATCGACAAGGCAAAATGGTGCTCCTGGTCGATGACGAGGATCGGGAAAACGAAGGTGACCTGCTGCTGGCCGCCGACTGCTGCACGGCCGAGGCCATCAGCTTCATGGCCCGGGAAGCTCGCGGCCTGATCTGCCTGACCTTGACCGACGACCACTGCCAACGCCTCGGGCTGGAACAGATGGTGCCGAGCAATGGCAGCGTGTTCAGCACCGCTTTCACCGTCTCGATCGAGGCCGCAGTCGGCGTGACCACCGGCATCTCCGCCGCCGACCGGGCGCGTACCGTGGCAGCCGCCGTCGCCGTTAATGCCGGGGCCGCCGACCTCGTGCAACCCGGTCATATTTTCCCACTGCGCGCCAAGGAAGGCGGCGTACTGACTCGCGCCGGTCATACCGAGGCCGGTTGCGACCTGGCACGCCTGGCCGGCTTCACTCCGGCCTCGGTGATCGTCGAAGTGATGAACGATGACGGCACCATGGCCCGCCGCCCGGACCTTGAAGTGTTCGCGCGCAAGCACGGGATCAAGATCGGCACCATCGCCGACCTGATTCACTATCGCCTCAGCACCGAGAGCACAGTCGTGAGTATCGGTGAACGTGAACTGCCCACCGTGCATGGCACGTTCCGGCTGATCACTTTTGAAGACCGCATCGAAGGCGGCGTCCATATGGCAATGGTCATGGGCAAATTGCACCGGGACGAACCGACGCTGGTGCGCGTGCATGTGATCGATCCGCTGCGCGATCTGGTGGGCGCCGAATACAGCGGCCCGTCCAACTGGACGTTGTGGGCGGCGTTGCAGCGAGTCGCCGAGGAAGGTCGTGGCGTGGTGGTGGTGCTGGCCAATCATGAGTCGTCACAGGCGCTGCTGGAGCGTGTGCCGCAGCTGACCCAGCCGCCACGGCAGTTCAGCCGTTCGCAGTCGCGCATCTATTCTGAAGTCGGTACCGGGGCGCAGATTCTGCAGGACCTGGGCGTGGGCAAGCTGCGTCATCTTGGTCCTCCGCTGAAGTACGCGGGTTTGACCGGTTACGACCTGGAAGTGGTGGAAAGCATCCCTTTCACTCAGTGATACACAAGCATCTCTGATATGGCGCGATCCCTGTGGGAGCGGGCTTGCCCGCGATAGCGATCCCGCTGGCACATTGATGCTGGATGTGCCGCCGTCTTCGCGGGCAAGCCCGCTCCCACAGGGATGCGTTGACCGGCGGGGTTTGAGCAAAGCTTCAGAGCCACAAAAAATCTCACTTTTGGCTGATAGCCGGTAAGGCAAAGTGCTTGCACAAAGTTTGGAATACCATAATATGATATTCCATAGACCGGACGACCATCACTGGCCCGACGGACCTACTGCTCCCGATAGGCGGGCACTAAAAGCCCCGCTCATAAACACAACAATGAGGGCGTGAAAATGGTGTTGAACAAACGTGCAACCGCAATACTTTTTGCGGGACTGCTGAGCGTGACCAGCCAGGCATTGCTGGCGGCCGAAAGCGTCAACTTCGTCAGCTGGGGCGGTAGCACCCAGGATGCGCAGAAGCAGGCCTGGGCCGATCCGTTCAGCAAAGCCAGCGGCATCACCGTGGTCCAGGATGGCCCTACCGACTACGGCAAACTCAAAGCCATGGTCGAAAGCGGCAACGTGCAGTGGGACGTGGTCGACGTCGAAGCCGACTTCGCCCTGCGCGCCGCCGCCGAAGGCTTGCTCGAACCCCTCGATTTCACCGTCATTCAGCGCGACAAAATCGACCCTCGATTTGTCTCCGATCACGGCGTCGGCTCGTTCTTCTTCTCCTTCGTCCTCGGCTACAACGAAGGCAAGCTCGGCGCCAGCAAACCTCAAGACTGGTCCGCGCTGTTCGACACCAAGACCTACCCCGGTAAACGCGCCCTCTACAAATGGCCAAGCCCGGGCGTGCTCGAACTGGCACTGCTGGCCGATGGCGTAACCGCGGACAAGCTTTACCCGCTGGACCTGGATCGCGCCTTCAAGAAACTCGACACCATCAAGAAAGACATCGTCTGGTGGGGCGGCGGCGCCCAGTCGCAACAGTTGCTGGCCTCTGGCGAAGCCAGCATGGGCCAGTTCTGGAACGGCCGGATCCACGCCCTGCAAGAAGACGGCGCACCGGTAGGCGTGAGCTGGAAACAGAACCTGGTCATGGCCGACATTCTGGTCGTGCCTAAAGGGACAAAAAACAAGGCCGCGGCCATGAAATTCCTGGCCAACGCCAGCAGCGCCAAAGGACAAGCTGACTTCTCCAACCTGACCGCCTATGCGCCGGTCAACGTCGACAGCGTGGCGCGCCTGGATTCGGTGCTGGCCCCTAACCTGCCGACTGCCTACGCTAAGGATCAAATCACTCTTGATTTCGCGTACTGGGCCAAAAACGGTCCGGCCATCGCGACACGGTGGAACGAATGGCTGGTCAAATGAAAATGACGGCAACTGCGTCCCGCCAACCCGCCCAGGTCGGGAGCGCCACTGGCGCTGCCGGCTCGGCACTCGGCAAGGCGGCTGCGATGAACCAATCCCCTTCCCTGGCACAACGCTGGCGCGGTTCAAGCAACCTGATCCCCGCCCTGCTGTTCCTCGGCCTGTTCTTTCTGGCGCCGCTGATCGGGCTGCTGCTGCGTGGCGTGCTCGAGCCGGTACCGGGGCTGGGCAACTACGAGCAACTGTTCGCCAACTCCGCGTATGCACGGGTCTTGCTCAACACCTTCTCGGTGGCCGGACTGGTGACATTGTTCAGCCTGCTGCTCGGCTTTCCTCTGGCCTGGGCCATCACCCTGGTGCCAAAAGGCTGGGGTCGCTGGATCCTCAACATCGTGTTGCTGTCGATGTGGACCAGCCTCCTCGCCCGCACCTATTCCTGGCTGGTGTTGCTGCAAGCCTCCGGGGTGATCAACAAGGCGCTGATGGCGATGGGCATCATCGATCAGCCGCTGGAGATGGTGCATAACCTCACCGGCGTGGTGATCGGCATGAGCTACATCATGATCCCGTTCATCGTGCTGCCGTTGCAGGCGACCATGCAGGCCATCGACCCAATGATCCTGCAGGCCGGCTCGATCTGCGGCGCGGGCCCCTGGACCAACTTCTTCCGGGTGTTCCTGCCGCTCTGCCGGCCGGGGTTGTTCTCCGGTGGCCTGATGGTGTTCGTGATGTCGCTCGGTTACTACGTCACCCCGGCACTGCTGGGCGGTGCGCAGAACATGATGCTGCCCGAGTTCATCATTCAGCAGGTGCAGTCGTTCCTCAATTGGGGCCTGGCCAGCGCCGGTGCCGCGTTGCTGATCGTCATTACGCTGGTGTTGTTCTACTTCTACCTGAAGCTTCAGCCGGAATCCCCGGTTGGCGCCAGCAACGCGAGGTAAGCCGTCATGCTCCTGACCCCCAATGCCATGAGCCGGCGCATGCGCTTCGGCCTGTACTTCACGACCGGATTGATCGCGCTGTTCCTGCTGTTGCCGATCGTGTTCATCGTGCTGCTGTCCTTCGGTTCCTCCCAGTGGCTGGTGTTCCCGCCGCCGGGCTGGACGCTGAAATGGTACAGCCAGTTCTTCTCCAACGCCGACTGGATGAACGCGGCCGTGGCCAGCCTCAAAGTCGCGGTACTGACCACGTTCTTCGCCGTGGCGCTGGGCCTGCCGACCGCGTTTGCACTGGTGCGCGGGCGCTTCCCGGGCCGTGAAATGCTCTACGGTCTGTTCACCCTGCCGATGATCGTGCCGTTGGTGATCATTGCGGTGGCGGTGTACGCACTGTTCCTGAAACTGGGCTACACCGGGACGATGTTCGCTTTCGTGGTCAGCCACGTGATTGTTGCGTTGCCGTTCACCATCATCTCGATCATCAACTCGCTGAAGCTGTTTGATCAGTCGATTGAAGATGCCGCGGTGATCTGCGGCGCCTCGCGCCTGCAAGCCGTGTTCAAGGTGACCTTTCCGGCGATTCGTCCGGGCATGGTGGCCGGCGCCCTGTTTGCGTTCCTGGTGTCCTGGGATGAAGTGGTGCTGAGCGTGATGATGGCCAGCCCGACCCTGCAAACCCTTCCCGTGAAAATGTGGACCACACTGCGCCAGGACCTGACGCCCGTGATCGCCGTCGCCTCGACGCTGCTGATCGGCCTCTCGGTACTGGTCATGGTGATCGCCGCCGCCGTTCGCCGGCGCAATGAAATCAGCGCCTGAGCGCCCAGGAGTACGACATGAGTGCAGTGATCAAAAATTCCGCGCAACAGAGCGACCAACCGTTGGTGAGCCTGCGCAACCTGAACAAGTACTACGGTGACTTTGCCGCCGTGGACGACATCTCGCTGGACATCAAGGACGGTGAATTCCTTACGTTCCTCGGCTCCAGCGGCTCTGGTAAAAGTACAACGCTGTCGATGCTCGCCGGCTTCGAAACCCCAAGCAGCGGCGAGATCCTGGTCAATGGCCAATCGCTGGTCAACGTGCCGCCGCACAAGCGCGACATCGGCATGGTGTTCCAGCGTTATTCGCTGTTCCCGCACCTGTCGGTACGCGACAACATCGCGTTCCCGCTGGCCATCCGCAAACTGGCCAGCGCCGAACGCGAGCGCCGGGTCGATGCCATGCTCAAACTGGTGCAACTGGAGCAATTCGCCCATCGCCGCCCTTCGCAACTGTCCGGCGGCCAGCAACAACGTGTGGCGATTGCCCGGGCGCTGGTTTATGAACCACGCATCCTGCTGATGGATGAACCGCTCGGTGCGCTGGACAAAAAGCTGCGCGAAGACTTGCAGGACGAACTGCGTCAGCTGCATCGGCGCCTGGGCATCACCATTGTTTACGTGACCCACGACCAGGAAGAAGCCATGCGTCTGTCCCAACGCATCGCGATTTTCAGCCACGGCAAGATTGTCGGGTTGGGCAGCGGCTTCGACCTGTACCAGAATCCGCCGAATGCGTTTGTCGCCTCGTTCCTCGGCAACTCAAACTTCCTCAAGCTCAAGGCTCAGGGCAATGCGGTCGCTACGTTTGAAGGGCAATCGTTGTCGATTCGACTGACCGCAGGCTTGCAAACCAATCAGGATGTGCTGCTGATGGTGCGTCCGGAAAAAGCGCTTGCCTTGAGTGTCGAGCAATCCGCTCAAGAACACTTGGCGGCAGGCTGGAATGAAGTCTCGGCAACAGTGGGTGAAGTGCTGTTCCTCGGTGAAAGCCAGACGTGCACGGTGAAAACCTTGGGCGGTACCTCGATGACCGTCAAGGCGCTCTCCGCCGCTGGCATGCCGCTCAAAACCGGCGACCCGGTACGCGTGCGCTGGGCCACTGCGGATGCTTGCGTGTATACCGAGTGGGCGGAAAGCGATCTGAACAAGGCTGCTGGCGCTCACTGATGCAAAGGCCCACCGCGGTGGGCCTGATTTTCGCGTGTCACCCTCGGGTCACCACAGCGTCGGGCTGTGGTGGCCATTTTTTTTGCCAAGCCTTTGTGGTCAAACGAAGTTCACCGAGAACCCCAGCGACACTTCGTCAATAACGAATGATGGGTAAAGAATATTCGATTTTTCTTCACGCCCATCCCCCCGCTAGCATGACCCTGTCGGTTGCGGAACACGTCCAGACAGGGAGAACGACATGCAGCCCATGAACATCGGCGAACCCTGGATGTGGGTCGCCTTCATCGTCTTCGTCGTCGCCATGCTGGCGTTGGATCTGTTTGTCTTCGGCGGACGCAAGGCACATCGGGTATCGGTGCGCGAGGCGACGTGCTGGGTAGTTGCCTGGTGCGCGCTGGCGCTGGCCTTCGCGGGATTGCTCCGGTGGTACTTGAATGGCGAATTCGGGCCCGAGATCGCCCAGCGCAAAATGCTGGAATTCCTCACGGGCTATCTGATCGAGCAGTCGCTGTCGATCGACAACATGTTCGTCTTCGTCATGATTTTCGGCTATTTCGCCGTGCCGCCGGAGTTGCAGCGCCGAGTGCTGCTGTACGGTGTGCTCGGGGCCATCGTGATGCGTGCGGCGATGATTTTCGCCGGCGTCTGGCTGGTGTCGCAGTTCGCGTGGTTGCTGTATGTGTTCGGTGTGTTCCTGATCATCACCGGGATCAAGATGCTGGTATTCGCCGGTCAGCGGCCTGACCTCGCTAACAACCCCTTATTGCACTGGATACGCGGTCATCTGCGCATCACCAACGGGCTTCATGGCGAGCATTTTTTTGTGCTGCGAGACGGTCGGCGCTGGGCGACGCCGATGTTTCTGGTGCTGGTGCTGATCGAGGCCAGCGACCTGGTGTTTGCGATCGACAGCATCCCGGCGATCTTCGCCATCACCACCGATCCGTTCATTGTATTCACGTCGAACATCTTCGCGATCATGGGTTTGCGGGCGTTGTATTTCCTGCTGGCCGACATGGCTGAGCGCTTTCACCTGCTCAAATACGGTTTGGCGACGGTGTTGGTGTTCATCGGCGCCAAGATGACGCTGATGCCATGGCTTCACCTGCCGGTTGAATGGTCGCTGGCCGTTGTCGGCGGGATCATTCTGACGTCGGTGCTGTTGAGCCTGATCATGACCCGCAAGGAGGATCGAATGCGATCCCTGTAGGAGCCGCCGCAGGCTGCTCCTACAGGCACGGCATGGTCAGTCGGTATAGCCAAACCGCGCGGCCCTGATCTGCCGGGTTTGCCCGCGTGTAGCCAGGCAGTAATACAACGGACACGTCACCACCAACCCCACCAGCCACGAAAGATCCGCGCCCTCGACCAGATTGGCGTACGGCCCGACATACAACGACGTATTGGCAAACGGCAGCTGCACGATAATCCCGATGAAGTACGCAACGATCGCATGCAGATTGAAGCGTCCATAAATCCCGCCGTCAGCCCGGAAGATCGACGCGATGTCGTAGTGACCACGCTTGATCACATAGAAGTCGATCAGGTTGATCGACGCCCACGGCACCAGTACCAGCAACAGCGCCAGGATCAACCCGATGAACTGCGAGATGAAGTCCGCCGAAGCGCCCAACGCGACGATACAGCAGCCCGCCAGTACGACACTCGACAACACCACGCGCACCTTGATGCTCGGCGTCCACTGGCTGGCGAAGGTCTGGATCGAGGTGATGATCGACAGCACCGCGCCATACAGATTCAAGGCGTTGTGGCTGATGATATTGAGCAAAAACAGCACCATCAAAATCGGTCCCAGCCAGCCGGTGGATTGCTTCACCGCAGCCATCGCTTCAGTGCCTTCCGGGGTCGCCAGCACCGCTACCGCGCCGAAAGTGAACGACAGAATGGTGCCCAGGGTCGCGCCCAGATAAGTAGCCCAGAACGGTTTGGCGATGCCGATATCTGCTGGCAGGTAACGCGAGTAGTCCGACACATAAGGCGAGAAACTGATCTGCCAGATAATCCCCAACGACACCGTGGCCAGCCAGCCCGACAGGTTGAAACCGCCGCGTGTGAAGAAGTCCACCGGCAGGTCATGGGCGAAGATGTAAAGGAAACCGGCGAGCAAGGCGCTGCCCATGACCCAGGTGCCGATGCGATTGAGGGTGTGAATGAAGCGGTAACCAATCACCCCGATCGCGGTGGCGCTGAGGGCACCGATCAGGATGCTCGCCGGCACCGGAACCGAGGGCGCGATGCCGACGATCGACTTGCCGGCCAGCACGATGTTGGAAATGAAGAAACCGATGTAGATCAGTGCGGCGAAGAACACGATCAGCAGCGCACCATAACGACCGAACTGGCCGCGGCTCTGCACCATCTGCGGAATCCCCATGCGCGGGCCTTGAGCCGACGCGAGGGCAATCACCAGACCGCCGACCATATGCCCGAGCGCAATCGCCAACAGCCCCCAGAACAGGTCAAGGTGGAACACTTGAACCACCATGGCGCCGGTCACGATCGGCAGCGGCGCAATGTTGGTGCTGAACCACAAGGTGAAAAGGTCGCGGGCCTTCCCGTGGCGTTCCGCGAGTGGGACGTAATCGACCGTGTGATTCTCGATCAGGGGGTCTTGCCGGGACATCTGGGACATGTGCATGAACTCTAGTTTGTCTGATCTTATAGTTGTACGAAGCCAAACCGGGGGAGCTCTTTTGGCTGCCCCTCAGATGCCGGTCATATTATGGTATTCCAACTTTTTAACAAGACTGATCCGGTCTTTTAGCGTCCATCTGACCCGTAATCCTGGCACCTCAGCGCTCGCATAGACGGGCTGAAAGCCCCGTAAACGTTGACTAAAAGGCCGAAGACGTACGTTTATCGGGCCAAAAAAAAAGCCCTTGCAAACTATGTATTACGGTATACCATCAGACCTACAAACACATAAAAACCCGCACCACACCGCCAGAGGACCGTCCCATGATCGATGCCGCCATCTACAAACAAGTGATGGGTTCGTTTCCTTCCGGGGTGACTGTGATCACTACGCTGGATGACGATGGCCAAATCGTCGGCCTGACCGCCAGCGCGTTCAGCTCGCTGTCCATGGACCCGGCCCTGGTGCTGTTCTGCCCCAACTACAGTTCCGACTCCTATCCTGTATTGATCAAGAACAAACGCTTTGCCATCCACGTCCTGTCCGGTGGTCAGCAAAGCGAAGCCTATGCTTTCGCCCGTAAAGGCAAGGACAAGGCGCAAGGGATCGAATGGACATTGAGCGAACTGGGCAACCCGATCCTGGCCAATGCCACGGCCGTCATCGAATGCGAGTTGTGGCGCGAATATGAAGGCGGCGACCACGCGATCATGGTCGGCGCCGTGAAGAACCTGATAGTGCCGCAGCACACCGCCGGTCCGCTGGTGTACTGCCACGGCAAGATGGGCGCCCTGCCCGTCCTCGCCTGAACCGACAGCCAATAACAAAGATTAGAGGTAAGCGTCATGAAGTTTTCCCTGTTCGTGCACATGGAACGTTGGGACGAAAGCGTCAGCCACCGTCAGCTGTTCGAAGATTTGACCGAACTGACCCTGATGGCCGAAGCCGGCGGTTTCAGCACCGTCTGGATCGGCGAACACCACGCCATGGAATACACCATCTCGCCGAGCCCGATGCCGCTGCTGGCCTACCTGGCCGCCAAAACCACCACCATTCACCTCGGCGCCGGCACCATCATTGCGCCGTTCTGGCACCCGTTGCGGGTCGCCGGTGAATGTGCGCTGCTGGACGTGATCAGCAATGGTCGGATGGAAGTCGGTCTGGCCCGTGGCGCGTATCAAGTTGAATTCGATCGTATGGCCGGCGGCATGCCCGCCTCCTCCGGCGGTCAAGCGCTGCGCGAGATGGTTCCGGTGGTGCGCGCGCTGTGGCAAGGCGATTACGCCCACGATGGCGATATCTGGAAATTCCCGACATCCACCAGCGTGCCGAAGCCGATCCAGAAGCCCAATCCGCCGATGTGGATCGCCGCCCGCGACCCGGACTCGCACAACTTCGCCGTGGCCAACGGCTGCAACGTCATGGTCACGCCGCTGATGAAAGGCGACGAAGAAGTCCTCGACCTGAAGAACAAATTCCAGGCGGCCCTGGACAACAACCCGGACGTACCCCGTCCGCAACTGATGGTGCTGCGTCACACCCACGTCCACGCGACGGATGATCCCGAAGGCTGGAAAGTCGGGGCCAAGGCGATCTCGAAGTTCTATCGCACCTTCGATGCCTGGTTCGGCAACAAGGAAGTGCCGGTCAACGGCTTCCTGGCGCCGAGCCCGGAAGAGAAGTTCGCCGAGCGCCCGGAGTTCAAACTGGAGAGCCTGCACAAGACCGCCATGATCGGCACCCCGGAAGAAATCATCCCGCGCATCAAGTATTACCAGGAACTGGGGGTCGACGAGTTCAGCTTCTGGTGCGATAACAGCCTGCCCCACGCGGAGAAGAAAAAATCCCTGGAGCTGTTTATCAAACACGTGGTGCCAGCGTTTCGCTGAGTCCACTGCCCTGCCCCTCGGACGCGAAGCCGGGGGGCTGACTGACGTGTAGGGTCGATTCCAATGATCAATGATCGCCGCCCATCACTCGCCCTTCCCTCCGGCGCCGAGCAGGTTTACCTGCGCGGCGAATGGACCGCTTCGCATCTGCATTTCAAGCGCCTGCGCGCCAGCGTTACTGCCAAGCAGAACGGCTTCTGGCAACTCGTTCACTGAGCCCACCCGAACTGGAATTCACGCACCCACGTCTCGTCATCGCTGAGGCGTGCCCGGTGCTTTGTGCTTCGGCCCATGATCAGGTTTGCTCAATGAACAATAAAAACGCGCTGTTGATCATCGACATGCAGCAGGAGGACGGTTTCGTCCTGGAAAACCTCGACACGGTGGTGACCCACACCGCTGCTCTGCTCGAGACCGCCCGCCGTCAGCGGGTGCCTGTCTTCTTTACCCGCCACATCAATCAGGCCGACGGCAGTGATTTGCCGCGCGGCGAACCGCGAGCGGCCGACGGAGGCCCCAGCAGTTACCGTGCCGGCACCCGGCAAGTGGAAATCATCGAACGCCTGGCGCCGCAACCTGATGAACTCATTATCGACAAGGGCCGTTACAGCGCCTTCCACCGCACCGACCTGGACGCCCGACTCAAGGCGCTCGGGGTCGATACCCTGAGCATCTGCGGCGTGCTGACCGATGTCTGCGTGCTCAGCACGGTGTTTGATGCGTTCGCCCTGGGTTATCGCATTCGGCTGGTCAGCGATGCCTGCACCACGACCACGCTGGCGGGACACTACTCGGCGCTGCTGATCATGGCCAACTGGGTCTACGCCCTGGAGATCCTGACCTGCGCCGAATGCCTGCGAGCCCTGGAGAACCGCGAGTATCTAAGCCTGATTCCCGAGCACCCGGACCTGTTCGCCCACCAGCCGCATGAGCTGGAAAGCACCATCGCCCGTTTGCAAACCCACCTCGCCCGGACTCAGGAGTGACCGCCATGCAAGTCGAAAAAAGAAGCATCGATTTCATCCCTGAAACCGAACGTCATGGCCAACCCGGCTCGCTGTTCTTCATTTGGTTCGGCGCCAACATGAACATCACCACCATCGCGTCCGGCGTGTTGCCGGTGGTGATGGGGCTGAATCTGTTCTGGAGCGCATTGGCGATCATCATCGGTTCGCTGCTGGGGGCGATTTTCATGGCCTCCCATTCTGCCCAGGGGCCGAAACTCGGCATCCCGCAAATGATCCAGAGCCGGGCCCAGTTCGGCGTGCTGGGAGCGGTGTTGCCGCTGCTGTTTGTGATGCTGATCTACCTGGGTTTTTTCGTCAGCAACACCTTGCTCGCCGCCCAGGCATTGGAGTCCGTCAGCCCGTTGCCGGCCACCGGCAATATCTACCTGATCGGGACGCTGTGTTTTGTCGTCGCGCTCTATGGTTATCGCCTGATCCATCGCCTGCAGAAAGTGCTGTCGCTGCTTTCGCTGTTGGTGTTCATCGCCGCTACGGTGCTCGCCTTGCAGTTGCCGATTCCGGTGGAGCAATGGTTGCCGACGGGCTTCTCACTGTCGAAGTTTCTGGTGGCGGTGAGCATTGCCGTGACCTGGCAACTGTCCTATGCGCCTTACGTGGCCGACTACTCACGTTACCTGCCGAGCAGCACGCCGACCGCAAAAGTGTTCTGGTACAGCTACGCCGGCACAGTCAGCGGCGGTGCCTGGATGATGATTCTCGGGGCGATCCTCAGCGTCGGCATCAGCGACTTTTCCAGCAACGTCGGCAGCCATGTCGCCGGGCTGTTTGGAAGCGGCGCGCTGCTGCTGTTTGCCTTCATCGTCTATGGCCAGGTGTCGATCAATGTGTTCAACCTGTACGGCGCCTTCATGTCGACCATTACCGTGATCGAACCCTTTGCCCGGCTCAAGGTGACACCTCGTGTACGTGGCCTGTTCATGCTGATGATCAGCCTGGTGGCCACAGCCTTGTGCACTATCAGTCAGGACGACTTCATCAACTTTTTCCTCAACTTCATTTTCTTCATGAGCTATTTCCTGATCCCTTGGACGGCGATCAATCTGGTGGATTACTACTGCCTGCGCAAAGGGCAGTACCGGATCGATGACATCTTCGACAAGGACGGGATCTACGGGCGTATCAACTGGATTGCCTGCGGCAGCTTCCTGCTGGCGATCGCCCTGGAAATCCCCTTCATGAACACCACGTTGTATGTCGGTCCGGTGGCCAACGCCCTGGACGGCGTAGACCTGGCCTGGATTGTCGGGTTGCTGGTGCCCGCCCTGAGTTATTACTGGCTGATGAAACTCGCCAAGCGTGCGCCGATGGCCGGCGAAGCGCTGCCGTAGAGCATTCAACGGCATAGCGCCGGTCAAGGCCGGTGCTGTGCCTTGCCGTTCATCGGTAAAACTCAACTATCGAAAATGCTTGCCGATAGTCAGGACAATGCCCCATCGTCTGGGGATCCAGGTATGTGTAGCAGCGGGCTAAAGCTGATGAAAGATATCTATCTACTGATCGCGCACGGCATCGATCAGGGCGAAGTGTATGTACTGGGCTATTTCGATGATGAGCGCAGGGCTAAGGAAGTCGCCGAGGAGAAGGAGTGGGAGGCGTATCGCGCCAGCTTGAAAGCCGAGCATGTATGGTCCAGCCAAAAGCCGTTGGCTCCGGATAAAACAACGTATCGGCGTTTCTGGATCAAAGAGGTTTCCGGGTATGAGCGCATGCCTGTTCCGAGATCCTCGGCGGTCCACTGAAATTGAGCAAGTGCCGAATTTCAGGCAAAAAAAATCCCAGGCAGCTGATGGACGCCTGGGACTCAAAATGCATAAACCGTGGTGGTGAACGCGGGGCGAATATTACTTAATATTTCTGCCTGTAACAATATATTTTGATTCACCATCCAGTTACTAAATCGTCTAACTCATTAAATATCCACACATTTTTTATGGGCGAGCAGCGGCAAGGACTGATTTAGAGGTACCAGCGATACTCCCGCGCACTGATGTCCTGCAAGAATGCCAAATGGTCCTGGCGCTTGTTTTCACAGTAGACATCTACAAACTCTGCCCCCAAACCCTCGCGTAGCTGCGCGTTGTTTTGCATCGAACGCACGGCCTCCAGCATCTCCAGCGGGAAGTCGATTCCGCTGCCACGATCTTCGTTAAGGGGTGCAATCGGTTCGCGACCCGCTTCCAGCCCTTGCTCCAGCCCGACCAGAATCGCCGCCAACACCAGATAAGGATTGGCATCCGCGCCCGCCAGGCGATGTTCGATGCGCAGATTCCTGGCGTCCGACTCAGGCACCCGCAGGCAGGCGTCACGATCTTCAAAGCCCCAACTGGCGCGCGTCGCGACATTCACCGTGCCGCTCAAGCGACGCATTGCGTTGTGATTCGGTGCAAAGATCGGCATGCAATGCGGCAACACTTCAAGACAACCGGCCACCGCATGGCGCAGCGCCTGCTGATCGTTAGCCGCCAACAGGTTGGTTCCCGCCTCGTCGTAAAGGCTCACATGCACATGCATGCCGCTACCGGGGTGCTGCAAGTAAGGTTTGGCCATGAAGCTGGCGCGGTGGTTGTGCTTGAGGGCCACCCCGCGTGTGCTGCGGCAAAACAGGGCCGCCCAGTCGGCCGCACGCAGGCCGTCGTCAAGGTGACCGAAATTGATCTCGAACTGGCCCGGGCCCAGCTCCGCGGTGATCACCGTGGCATCGATGCCTTGCGCCCGCGCTGTCTCGACCATGTCATCGAGTACCGGTGAAAATCTCGACAGCCGTTCGATGTGCATATTCGGCTGATCATCGGCATCGTCTGTCAGCTGATCGCGAGGGAACTGTGGCAAGCCGTCACGTAATTGGCGATCGAACAGATAGAACTCCAGTTCGAACGCGACCACAGGGAAAATCCCTTTTCGGCCAAGGCGCTCGAGCACCTGCGCCAACACTTCGCGCGGCTCGAAGACGATAGGCTTTTCAGTACCGCTTGAGGTAATCAGCATTTGCCCCAGCAGTTGTTTTTCCCAGCTCACGGGCTTGAGCGTGCCGGGCACCAGGCGGCGTGGCGCATCCGGGTCGCCGTCGTTGAAACAGTAGTCGCCGATTTTGAACAGACCGCCCTGCGTACCCAGCAACACACAGTTTTGCGGCAGCTTGAGCGCGCTGCCGGCAGCGACCTTCTCGAGCATTTCTATCGGGTAGCGTTTACCGTAAAAATGCCCGGGGATGTCCAGGGAAATCAGATCAACGTAACGCACCTGCGGGAAGCGCTGACGAAACGCGCGAACCTCAGCAACCAGATCAGAGCAGACAGCATCCATCGTTAGTGTTCCTTGTTGTTTTTATCAGGTGTAAACCCAAAGCACTCGGGTGAGCTGATCCGTAAGGTTGCCGTAGCGACAGTGCGTGTGACTGGCCAGCTGAAAACTGTCGCCGGCACGTAATGTCACCGGTTGATCGTCATCCAGCCACAGCGTCAGCTCA
Source organism: Pseudomonas silensiensis (assembly GCF_050434865.1). Classification (NCBI taxonomy): domain Bacteria; kingdom Pseudomonadati; phylum Pseudomonadota; class Gammaproteobacteria; order Pseudomonadales; family Pseudomonadaceae; genus Pseudomonas; species Pseudomonas silensiensis. The sequence continues at coordinate 178,857 of NZ_JBNDJH010000013.1, read as the reverse complement.
CCCTCGAGGACATAGCCACCTTGCTCCGAGCTGTCGTTCATGTGCCGATCACCACTGCTGGCGCCGGGCTCCAGTTGGCTTTCAAGCATTGAAAAGGACGCCCTCATCTTCGGAGAGACGAGGATGTCGGTAATCCCGTCGGCGTAATACAGCGTGCGTCGCTCATCCGGACGGGTCACCCACGGCAATGCCATGGGCTTGGGCAAGCTATAGAAATAGGTAGTCGGCACGCCGAGGGTTTCGCTGATGGCGGTCAAGTCCGCCACCGTGGGACGTGACAACCCCCGCTCGACTTGCGAGAGAAAGCCGACCGAACGACCGATTTTGTCCGCCAGGTCTTTCAGCGTGTATTTTTTGTGTTTGCGCAGGTCCTGGATCAGGATCGCCAGCGCCGAGATTTCTTCTTGCATGTCCATCTAAAGGCTTCCCGAAATTGATGCTTCAAAGGCTGTCGCGCAGCCGATACCAGGCCTTGCCGATGGCTTCCAGCGGTGCTGCCAAATACTTTCCACCGGGAAAGCTGCCGTTGAACAAACCCTGGTACAACGCCAGCTCATCCGGCTGGCCAAGTATCGCGTCGGACACGGCACGCGCCCCGGCCAAAGTCGGTAGCACGCCATGCCCGGAGTAACCCTGTAGCCAGTAGAGATCGCCACGTCGACCGATGTCAGGCGTGCGCTTGAGGGTCAGATCGATGTGTCCTCCCCAGGCAAAGTCCAGTTCGACACCCTTGAGCTGAGGAAACACGCGTTCCAGATAGGGCCGTGTCGCAGCAGCGATGTCCTTTGGCATGCCACCCAGGTAAGTGCAACCACCGCCGAACAGCAGGCGGTTGTCCGGCGTACGGCGGAAATAATCGAGGACAAACTGGTTGTCCGTGACGCACACATTGCTGGGTAGCAACGCGGTCGCCTGTTGCACTGAAAGTGGCGCGGTGGCTACCTGATAAGTGCCAACCGGTAACACGCAACTCGCCAATTGCGGATCAAGCCGATCAAGGTAGGCATTGCACGCCAGCACCAGCACGTCGGCGCGAATGCGACCGCGCTCAGTGGTGACTACGTACTGACCGCCCTCTTCGCGATAACTCAACGCCTTGCTCTGTTCATGAATGCGTCCACCGGCCTGTTCAATCGCAGCGGCCAGGCCGAGCGCCAGTTTCAGCGGATTCAAATGCCCGCCTTCGGGATCGAATAGCCCTGCCTGGTAACGCTCACTGGCGACCCAATCAGGCAACGCTTCGCGCGAAATGAACTGCAAACCATCGTGGCCCCACTTGTGACTGGCCTCGTGTTGCCATTCTGTCAGCAGACTCACCCGACGCGGCATCACCGACGTCCAGAGGTGGCCGGGCCGATAGTCACAATCAAAACCATGGCACGCGGGCAAGTCTCGCAACTCCCGGGTAGCCCAACGCATGCTGTCCCATAACCGGCGCGCGCGCTCATAACCCAGCGCCGCCTCCAGCGGCGGCATGTCACACGACCAACCCAGAATGGCCTGACCGCCATTGCGCCCCGAGGCGGCCCAGGCCACCCGACTGGCTTCCAGCAACGTCACGCGCTTGCCGGCCAGGGCCAGGCGCAACGCCGTATGCAATCCACTGAAGCCAGCCCCGATGATCAACACTTCGGTGTCCTGCTCGCCCTCCAACGCGGCTCGATCGAACAGACGATCGGCACAGGTGTGGGCGTAATAGCTGGCGACGTGCTGGGTAGATTGCTGAAACATGCAGGCCTCGTGAATTTTTATACTTATATTTTCATGAAAAAGTACACGTTAAATTTCACGACCGCAACCGTTCAAGGCGCAAAAAAAATCCCGCCCAAGAGAACCCGGGCGGGATTTTTTCTAAACAGACAGCGTTATCGACGCAACGCTGCCGACGTTTCAGGCGACAGGAATCATCGGATCCGCTGAAGCCAGCGCAGTGACACGATCAGCCGCAGGCGGGTAGATCCACATCGTGTTGATCTGGGTCTTCAACGCCTTGCCTTCCTCCTTGATCAACTTCACCTGGCGGTCCCAACCCTCGGTGTAGACCGCGCCCCAGGCGCCCAGATCCAGGCAGGTCACGTATTTAGGTTGGCTGTACGGAGTCGGGTCCACGCCCAGAATTTGTGCGGCAACGTTGTTACCGGCATGACGACCCAGCGAGATCGCGTGCTGACAGGTCATCAGTGCGAAGTTGCCGATGTCATCGCTGGCAGCGTATGCGACGTCGCCGGTGGCGAAGATGTCTTCCTGGCCAATGACTTTCAAGTGCGCGTCGACGTGCAGACGGCCCAGGTGATCGCGCTCGGCCGGGATCTGCTCGGTCAACGAGCTGGCGCGCACACCGGTGGTCCAGACGACAGTTTTGGCATCGATGCGCTGACCATCGGCCAGGGTCACGCCATTTTCATCGACGGCGACGACCGACGATTTCAAGCGCCATTCCACCCCCGTTTCAATACTGGCTTCAGCGATCGACTTGGCGATCTCGGCCCCCATGGACCCGCCAACTTTCTCGCCACGATCAACGATGATCACTTCGATGTCAGCACGATCACCCAGGATGGCACGCAGCCGCGCAGGCATTTCAGTCGCGGTTTCAATCCCGGTGAAGCCACCGCCGGCCACCACTACGGTGTTGCGGGCTTTGCTTTCTGGCAGCTTGACCAGGGACTTGAGGTGATTTTCCAGGCGTACGGCCTGTTCGATTTGGTCGACATCGAAGGCGTGTTCCGCCACACCTGGTGTGTTCGGCAGCGCCAGGCGGCTGCCGGTCGCCAGAACGAGTTTGTCGTAGCTGCACACCTGCTGGTTGCCGGATGCATCGAGGTAGCCGACACGTTTTTGCTCAACGTCGATGGTTTCGGCAGAGCCCTTGATGAAGTTGACGCCGACCGCATCGAACAGCTCGCCGATCGGTGCGGCCAGTTGGTGAGCGTTCGGTTCGTAGAAGCGCGGACGGACTCGCAGCTCGGCCTGAGGGGCCAGAACGGTCACTTCAACGTCGTTATGACCATGAATGTCGAACAGACGCGTGGCGCTCAAAGCCGTCCACATGCCACCGAAACCTGCGCCGATTACCAGGATGTGTTGTTTCATTTTTTAACTCCGGGGAGAAGACCAAGTGATGAGTTCGTTAAAGGTCACGCTCTTCGGTAGCGACTGCTGACCACTGCTGACCGGACAACGGCGACTATATTGATCCAAGTTGCTTGGCACAAAACGAAATTACTGATGGTTAGTATCGAAAACTTTGATTTGTCCAGAAAAGGCTACAAACAGCCAACCTTGACGCATAACGAGCAGTGATTACGCGACCGGATGCGTTGCTCGGCTCGCTTTCCACTGTTAACATTTACGACAACTTTGGTCGGAGATTGATATGTCGCTTTACAGCGCAGGTGTTGAGTACGGCATTCATTGCCTGATTTTTCTGGTGGGCAATTACGGCGACACCCGTGAGGCGAGCGTGCGCGACCTTGCCGAGCTGCAAGGCGTACCTCAGGACTATCTGGCAAAAATTTTCACCAAACTGGCCAAGGCAAAACTGGTGGTCGCCACTGAAGGCGTGCGCGGCGGGTTCAAGCTGGCCCGGCCTTCTGACGAAATCAGCATTCTGGATATCGTCAATGCCATCGACGGCCAGAAGCTCATCTTCGATTGCCGGGAGATTCGGGGGCGTTGCGCCTTGTTCGAAGGTTCCGCGCCGGCGTGGGCACTGGCGGGTCAGTGCTCGGTGCATGCCGCCATGATGACCGCGCAGAAACGCATGGAAGACGCCCTCGCCCAGCAGACCATTCTCGATCTCGCCAGGAAGGTCGGGCGAAAAGCGCCGGAGCAATTCAATGCCCAGGTGGACAACTGGATGAACGATCGTCGGGAAAAGAAAATCAGTGCGAGCACTCAGGCAAGCGACGAGCCGATCATCCAGGTGACCGATATCACCGACTAAACATTACCGTCCAGACAGCCATCCGTGGCACTGAACTCAGCTAGGGGCGCTGTGATCCGGATACGACCTCTCGTTCAGATAACTCATCCATCGTTCATACGCTTCATGCTGCCATTGAGTGACCCGCTCCCATTCCGGGCCGCTCAGCTCATGTGCAGAAATCAGTTTCATCATTTCCGTGGTGGCCGCGTCCAGATCAACCATCAGCTCATGGGCATGAAATCTAAAGTCATCAGTCGCCGTCATTTGAAGTTGCCTCGCCCTAGCAAAAATTCAGTTCCTCACTACGACATCAGATCTGCGGGTTCGCGTTCATTTTCCCGACAAAAGGCTGCACCCACGGCCCAGACGAACAAAACGACCTGACCCGGGAAATGGGACTAAAATTTCGTAGCGGGGATTGGCAGGAGGTCATCATGTGGCTTAACGAATCTGAAAACGAACTTCGGCGTGACCTGCAAGGCCTTGCGTCGGACTTGAGGTGGTCAGCGGTAGAGCTTTTGCGCATCGCAGAGCAGCTACGCCTGGCCGGCAATGATGTGGATGCGCAAGCAACCCTGAAGCTGTGCGAATTGTTTCAGGGAGATGAAGAACGACTGAAGGGTTATGCCGAGGAAGTGAAAGCCAAGATCATCACTCGAACGAAAGCTCAATAGCAGGAGTACTGCCATGCACAAGCCTCTATGCGCGCTGGTCGTTGTATTGGCCGCGTTGGGTGGCTGCAGCTCCGAATCGCGTGTCTATCGGGATCAGCCGCTGGTCGCAAAGGTCGAGACCGGCATGAGCAAGGATCAAGTCCAGCAGATTGGCGGCCAGCCTTTATCCATCACGGATCGCACCGTTGAGCCTGGCACTTGCTTTGACTACAAGCTGAAGCAGGCCGGCCATCAGCAAACGTACAACGTCAGTTTCGATGGCAGAGGCAAGGTCGACCATAAAAGCTTCATGACTTGCGCAGAATGGAGCAACGCGCAGCAAAAAGCCCGCGAGCCCTCCCGCAGCAGTGGTGGTGGTGGCGGTTATTAGCCCGGGATCAGCGCCCAGCAAAGAAAAGCCCCGGCGAACCGGGGCTGCAAGCGCTCTATTTATCTGATTTCTGGCTTCGTGCAGGCCGACTTGCTTTGGCCTTGTAGCCGGGAAGAGCGGCCGCAAAGGCCAGTGCTTCCTCTCTGCTGCCAAAGGCTCCAAGCCGGTCACCTTTGGTGCACACCCGCCATGGGCCGTTGTTCACGCTAAGTACGTCATAACCGTTCATGTGCATTTTGGTCAGCATCGGAACGCTCATAGTCACCTCCATCTCGGCAGTGATGATCCTGGACTCACTTGAATACCTTACACCTGACCTTCCCTGAAGTGCCAACCAGACGTCGCGCCAGGATTCCGACATCCGGTTGCACTTTCAACCTCGTCCATCACTCCAACCATTGAGACAGACGCCCCGGCTCGAATATTGCATTTTTATGAATGATTTATGACAAACGGCAATCAGGTAACACATGAAAGTACGCGCGACCGTCATTTGCGAGCAGGACCGGCACATTCTCCTGGTGCGCAAGCCAAGGAGTCGCTGGATGCTGCCCGGCGGAAAGGTTGAGCGTGGTGAAGCCATTGCCGACGCCGCCACGCGAGAACTTCAGGAAGAGACCGGGCTTGGGGTCGACGGGATGCTGTACCTGATGGAGTTGCAAACGGGCAGCACCCGACACCATGTGTACGAGGCCTCAGTGGCGAACGCGGATGAGGCACGCCCGCAAAACGAAATTTTCGATTGCATCTGGTATCCGCTGGACGCAGTCCAGAACCTGAACACCAGCGACGCCACGCTCAGAATCATCAAAGCGTTTCAGCGTCGCCTGTAAGAGTCTCTATCCTGCGGCCAACGCCGTCGCGGCCCTATCGATGAACGCAGCAATCTCGACCGGCATCGACGCCAGGGACGCATGACTGGCGTGCAGGGTCAGGATTTCCCTGGCATTCAGCCGCCCCGCCATCCATTGCTGATTTTGCGGTGCGATCATCCTGTCGTCCGTAGAAACCTGATACCACGACGGCTTCTTCTTCCACGCCACCGTGGTAATGGTGTCGCCGAAGGTGCTGGCCAGTGGCGCTTTCTGGGTGATGCCCATCACCACCCCTTCGGTCGCGGGCAGGTCCTGGCAGAAGCTTTTGTGATAGAGCTCAGGTTTGACCCACAGATACCCGTCGCTGTCGGGAGCCAGGTTGGCCGCCGCGGCAGGTGGATGCCGTTGCGTGATGCCGCCGGGACTTTCACCGGCGTCTGGCGCGAAGGCAGCGATGTACACCAGCCCCACCACGTTCGGTTGATCACCGGCCTCGGTAATCACCGCACCGCCATAGGAATGCCCCACCAACAACACAGGCCCCGACACTTGGGCGACCATCTTGCGCGTACGCTCTGCATCGTCGGCCAATGAAGTCAGCGGCATCTCCACCGCGCGGATGTTGGTAATGCCCTTGTGAATCAACTCGGCGATGACCTTGTTCCAGTGGGCAGCACCGCCCCAAAAACCATGGACCAACACGATCGTGGGTTTGTCGCTCATCACGATGACTCCGATTGAGGATGGGTTGTTGGCGAGTCGCGTCAGCCCTGGTCGCCGCCACCGACCGGCATGATCATGCCGGTGATATAGGACGCTTCGTCGCTGGCCAGAAACAGAATAGCGCTTGCCTGTTCATCCAGCGTGCCATAGCGCTTCATCAAACTGCTGTCGAGCGTCTGGTCGACAATCTGCTGATACCAGACCTTCTCTTGCTCGCTCTGATCGGCGCTGTTGCGCGGAATCACCCGCGGCGGCGCTTCGGTGCCACCGGGCGCGGTGGCATTGACCCGAATCCCGCGACCGGCAGTTTCGAAGGCCAGGCAAGCGGTCAGCGCGTTGACCCCACCCTTCGCCGCACCGTACGGCACGCGATTGACACTGCGCGTGGCGATGGACGAAACGTTGACGATGGCGCCACTCCCCTGCTCAAGCATGAACGGCAGCGCGGCATGACAGCACCACAGCGTCGGGAACAGCGAACGGCGCACTTCGGCCTCGATCTGCGACGCTTCGTAATGCTCAAAAGGCTTGGTCCAGATCGTCCCGCCCACATTATTGACCAGCACATCCAGACGCCCGAAACGCTCGACGGCGGTTTGCATGACGCGGCTGCATTCGCTGTATTGCTCAAGATCGGCGGTCAGCGCCAGCACCTGGCTGCCCTGCCCCAATTGCTGCTGGACCTCGAACACCCGCTCGGAGCGATCGACCAGAATCAACCGCGCCCCTTCCGCCGCCATGCGCTCGGCAACGCGCCGACCGATGCCTTGGGCAGCGCCGGTGATCAGCGCGACTTTATCTGTGAATCTGTTCATAAATACCTCGATGCGAAAATCAATTTCGCGGAGAACCGCTATCTGTAGCAGCTGCCGAGCCTGCGAGGCTGCGTTCGGCTGCGCAGCAGTCGTGAGATCAAACAATGCGGTGCTTCAGGAACACCGTGCCGTCAGGTTCTACGACTGCTGCGCAGCCGAACGCAGGCTTCGCCAGCGGCTACAAAAGTGCGTCGTCGAAGAAATTGCTTACGCCGCGCTGGCGGCAAATTTCTCGTAGTAAAAGTTTGTCGGCGCGATGCCTTTTTCACGGATGAACTGGCTGACGGCCTCGACCATCGGCGGCGGGCCGCACAGGTAGACATCGACGTCGCCTTCGTTCAAATGCTGCGGCTCGATGTGCTGGGTCACGTAGCCCTTGAGCGGGTGCTGGCTGTCCGGGTTGGCCACGCAGGCACTGAAGCTGAAGTTCGGGATTCGCGCGGCAAACGCTTCGAGTCGATCCATTTCCACCAGATCGAAATCGTTGGTCACGCCGTAGATCAAATGCAGCGGATGCTCACTGCCCTGCTCGGCGATTTTTTCCAGCATCGCCGTGAACGGCGCCAGCCCCGTACCGCCGGCCAACAGCAACAACGGACGGCGGATGTCGCGCAGGTAGAAGCTGCCCAACGGCCCAGCCAGGCTCATGCTGTCGCCGGCCTTGGCCATGCCGGTGAGGAAGCTGCTCATCAAGCCGCCGGGCACGTTGCGGATCAGGAAACTGACCTCGCCGTCGCGCTGCAACGAGCTGAACGAATAGGCCCGGGTCTGCTCGCTGCCGGGTATCCCCAGGTTCACGTATTGCCCCGGCAGGAACGCCAGTTTGCTCAGCGCCTCGCCCTTGATCGACAGCGCGATGGTGCTGTCGGACAACTGGCGCACGGCGCTGATGGTCGCGTCATAACTGGCCTGACGGGTGCGGCACACCTCGGATGAGGTCGGCACGCGCACCACGCAATCGCTCTGGGCGCGCATCTGGCAGGTCAGCACAAAACCTTGCTCGGCCTCTTCCGCGCTGAGGGCATCTTCGATGTACTCCTCGCCCAAATCATAACGGCCGGCCTCGGCGAAGCATTTGCAGGTACCGCAGGCACCGTCGCGGCAGTCCAGTGGAATATTGATGCCCTGGCGATACGCGGCATCGGCCACGGTTTCGCCGACATTGGCGTCGATGAACCGGGTGACGCCGTCTTCAAAATTGAATGCGATGGAATGAGTCATGACGGCTGCCTCACAGGTGGTAAACATCGATGACCTGGCGAACGTAATCGTTCTTCAGGATCACTTTCTTGGCCTTGATCAGCGGGTTTTCACCGCGCACATCGAGGGTGTAGAAACTGCTGCCGAAATAGCTGTCGACGGTCTTGTAGCGAAAGCTCAGGGTGTGCCAGTTGAAGCGCACTTTGCAGAACCCGTCGGCCTGTTCGAGCAGCTCGATGTTGCTGATGTTGTGCGAGGTGCGGGTGTCCGGCATGGTGGCGCTGGATCGCTCGGTCTTGATGCGGAAGACGCGGTCTTCCAGGCCCGTGCGGTTGCCGTACCAGATCAGCGAGATTTCCCGTTGTGGGTCTTCGGTCAGCTCGTCGTTGTCGTCCCAGGCCGGCATCCAGAACGTCGCGTCCGGAGCGTACAACTCCAGCCATTCGTCCCATTGCCGGTCATCGAGGTAACGCGCTTCGCGGAAGAGAAAATCGCGTACGGCGTCATAGGTGATGGTCATTGCACGGCCTCCACAGGAATCAGGTCGGACTGCTCGGCGGCCAGAGCCTTGAGCATGGTCTGCTGCCAATACTTGTGTTGCAGCACGAACAGACCTTCGTCTTCGGTGCGCACACCGCTGAGCAGCGGATGCAGGTCGATTTCCTTGGCCGCCTCATCGGCGCCTTCGACCCAGTGTTCGGCGCCACGGGACATGTCGTTCCAGGCAGTCACGCTGCCCTGATAACTGGTCTGGCAGGAACGGAATTCTTCCAGATCATCCGGGGTGGCCATGCCGCTGACGTTGAAGAAATCCTCGTACTGACGAATCCGGCTCGAACGGGCGTGGTCGCTTTCACCTTTGGGGGCGATGCAATAAATGGTGATTTCCGTGCGGTCGACCGAAATCGGCCGGGCGATGCGGATCTGCGAACTGAACTGGTCCATCAGGTACACGTTCGGGTACAGGCACAGGTTGCGCGAGTTCTCGATCATCCAGTCGGCGCGAGCCTGGCCGAAGTCCTGGGCCAGCTCATCGCGACGCTCGTACAGCGGACGGTCTTCGGGGTTGGCCCAACGGGTCCAGAGCAGCATGTGGCCCTTGTCGAAGGAATAGAAACCACCGCCCTGCTTGGCCCAGCTGCCGGCACTCATGGTCGGGTTTTCGTCACCGGCTTCGCGCTGTTTGCGCTGGTTCTGGGTGGCGGCGTAGTTCCAGTGCACGGAGCTGACGTGATAACCGTCGGCACCGTTTTCGGCGGTGAGTTTCCAGTTGCCTTCGTAGATGTAGCTGGAGGAACCGCGCAGCACTTCCAGGCCATCGGCGGACTGGTCGACGATCATGTCGATGATCTTTGCTGACTCGCCCAGGTGTTCAACCAACGGCACGACATCAGCCTTGAGGCTGCCAAACAGGAAGCCGCGATAGGACTCGAAACGCGCTACTTTGGTCAGGTCGTGGGAGCCTTCGCAGTTGAAGCTCGCCGGGTAGCCCGCTTCGGCCGGATCCTTGACCTTGAGCAACTTGCCGGAGTTGTTGAAAGTCCAGCCATGGAATGGGCAGGTGTACGAACTCTTGTTGCCGGACTTGTGTCGGCACAGCGTTGCGCCGCGATGACTGCAGGCGTTGAGGAACGCATTGAGCTCACCGTCCTTGTTGCGTGCGATGAAGATCGACTGGCGCCCCATGGTGGTGGTGTAGAAGTCGTTTTTGTTGGGGATCTGGCTTTCGTGGGCCAGGTACAGCCAGTTCCCTTCGAAGATGTGCTGCATCTCGAGATCGAACAGCCGCGGGTCGGTGAACATCTCGCGCTTGCAGCGATAGATGCCCTGTTCTTTGTCATCTTCGAGCAGGGAGTGAAGGTATTCGGGTCGCAGGGACATGGCCGCCGCCTCCATTGTTTTTATCAGGCAGGGCCATGCTAGGACGGGGGGGATGGGGCGGACTATCCGCTGGGTGCAGACCTGTATCCGTTTTGTGCAGAACGCGATGGGTGCTTGAACGACGCTGAACCTGTGGCGAGGGAGCTTGCTCCCGCTCGGCTGCGCAGCAGTCGCAAATCCTGCCAATGCGGTGCGCCAGGCAAAATGCAGGGGGCCGCTTCGCAGCCCAGCGGGAGCAAGCTCCCTCGCCACAGGTTGCTCATCGTTCGGTCTAACTGTGTGGTCAGTGCCGGCGCTTGAGGGTGTCCGACGGCAGTTCGCCAAACTGTTTGCGGTAGCTGTCGGAGAATCGTCCCAGGTGCAGGAAGCCGTAATCCATGGCCACTTCCGTGACGTTGCGCACGTTGCAGGTCGGGTCGCTCAGGCAGGCGTTGATGCGCTCAAGGCGTTTTTGCCGGATGTAGTTTTTCGGCGTGGTGCCGGCGTTGCGTTCAAACAATCCGTACAACGAGCGCAGACTCATCCGCGCCTGGCGTGCCAGTTCTTCACTGTCGATGTCTTGTTTGAGGTGGCCCGCGATGTAGTCGGCAATCACCTCGAACGTGGCCGTCTGTGAACCGAGACTGACCCGGCTGACATTGGTCTTCATCAGGCTGAGCATCTTGCTGACGATGATCTGTGCATAGTGCTCCTGCACCTTGGGAATCTGCTCGGTGGCCTCGGCTTCCTGGCAAATCATCGCCAGCAGACCGACAAAGCCTTCCAGTTCGTTGAGCTGATAACGGTTCTCCAGAAACCGCACGCCCTGCCCCGGATACCGCCAGCGCTGCTCATCGCACACGGATTCCAGCAACGGGGTGGGGACTTTGAGGATGAATTTTTCGCAATCGTCGGAATACGTCAGGTCCACCGGATCGTCGGGATTGATCAGCAGCAACTCGCCGGGCGCGAAGTAGTGTTCCTGGCCGTGGCCACGCCACAGGCAGTTGCCGCGCAGCAACACTTGCAGGTGATAGATGCTTTCCAGCGCGCCGGAGGTAACCCGTACGCTGCCGCCATAGCTGATGCGGCACAGGTCGAGGCTGGCAAACTTGCGATGATTGAGACTGGCCAGCGGTCGCCCGGCCCGGGGCATCAGGATGCAATGGTTACCGACATGCTGATTGACGTACCCCGACACCGCGTAAGGGTCGGCGTGGTCGAATACGGTGCTGCGCTGACTCAACAGTTGCGCTTGCATCATCGGGTCACTCTCGTTGTTGTTATAGGTAACGTCGGGCCATTCTAAGGCAGTGCTTGCAGCGGTGTGTCAGTGGACTGACCTGTGGGCCTTTCTCAATGAAACCTGTAGGAGCGAGCCTGCTCGCGATGGACTCGAGGGCGCTGCGGGGAATCAGGCACCCAGCGTCATCGTTAACGTCCATCGCGAGCAGGCTCGCTCCTACAGGGTTGTGCGATCAGTCCTCGAGTGCGCGGACTCGTTCGTGGCGTTGCTGCTCGTCGGGTTGCGCGGAGGTTTGCAAGGTGAAATCGAAGTCGATTTCGGCAAAACGACCGCTCACACCATGGGCCGCTGCGCGTTGTGGATCGTCGCTGAAAGTGATTTTGGCAATCAGCTCGTCACGGGTGGCATAGGCGAAATCGTCGTGCAGGTACTGATCGCCATCGAGGTTGATCTGGGTGGTCAGGTGACGATGATCCGGCGCGGAAATGAAGAAGTGAATGTGCGCCGGCCGTTGACCATGACGGCCCAGCTGATCGAGCAGTTGCTGGGTCGGACCGTCCGGCGGGCAGCCATAGCCCGACGGCACGATGCTGCGGAAGCGATAACGACCCTCGGCATCGGTGACGATACGACGACGCAAGTTGAACTCCGATTGAGTGGTATCGAAGTAGGAGTAAGTGCCGCCGGTATTGGCGTGCCAGACATCCACCACCGCGCCGGCCAACGGTTCGCCAGCGGTGTTCTTGACCTGGCCCTGCATGAACAGCACCACACCCGGATCGACGCCGTCATCCAGTCGCGCTTCGCCTTCCGACAGCGGCGCACCCGCCACGTACAGTGGGCCTTCGATGGTCCGCGGGGTGCCGCCGGCCTTGCCGGCCTGTTCGTCTTCGGCGTCCATCAGCAGGTCGAGGTAATGCTCCAGACCGAGCCCGGCCACCACCAACCCGGCCTCTTGACGCGCACCCAGCACGTTGAGGTAGTTGACGGCTTTCCAGAACTCTTCCGGGGTCACGGCCAGGTCTTCGATGATGTTCACCGAATCACGCAGGATGCGGTAGACCAGGGCCTTGACCCGCGGGTCGCCGGCGTCGTTGTGCAGGCCGCTGGCCTCTTCGAGAAACTTCTGGACACTGGCAGTGTGGGAAATCTTGACGTTCATTTTGGTGGGTTCCTCATCTTGTAATTATTAGCGTAGCGAACTGAACAGGCTGGGTTCAGCGGTCATCCTCGCGAATGGAAGAAGGATGCCGGCACATCGCGTCGACCTCGATCGCCATGTACGGAAACAACGGCAATTGCATGAGCAGGTCGTGCAGTTCCTGAACGCTGTCGACGTCAAAAACGCTGTAATTGGCATAGTGACCGGCGATGCGCCACAGGTGACGCCACTTGCCCTGCTCTTGCAGGCGCTGGGCCAGGGCTTTTTCGTCAGCCTTCAATGTGGCGGCGGCTTGTGGATTCATGTCGACCGGCAGGTTCACGGTCATTTTTACGTGGAACAGCATAATGCTCTCCTCAGGCGTGATGAATGGCAGTAGACGTTTTGTCACGACGGAAGAACGCCAGACGTTCTTCATCGAGGCTCAGGCCCAGGCCCGGTGTTTTCGGCACGTGCAACTCGAAATCGCGATAGACCAGCGGTTCGCTGAGAATGTCTTCGGTCAGCAACAACGGGCCAAACAGCTCGGTATCCCACGCCAGTTTGTTCAGTGTGACAAAGGCATGGGCCGAGGCCAGGGTGCCGATGCCACCTTCGAGCATGGTGCCGCCATACAGGCCGATACCGGCCGCTTCGGCAATCGCAGCGGTTCGCAGCACGGCGCGCGGACCGCCGTTCTTGGCGATTTTCAGGGCGAACACCGAGGCCGCGCCTTCACGGGCCAGGTTGAACGCATCTTCCACGCACTCGATGGATTCGTCGGCCATGATCGGCGCCGGGCTCATGGTGTTCAGGCGCGCCATGCCGGCGCGGTTATTGCGCGAGATCGGCTGTTCGATCAGGTCGATACCGTTGGTTCCCAGAATCCGGCAGGCGCGCAGTGCGACCGCTTCATCCCAGGCCTGATTGACATCGACCCGCACGCTGGCGCGGTCGCCCAGGGCTTTCTTGATCGCAATGACGTGGGCCAGGTCGCGGTTGACCTCACCGGCACCGATTTTCAGTTTGAAAATCCGGTGGCGGCGCAGGTCGAGCATTTTTTCCGCTTCGGCGATGTCCTGGCCGGTGTCGCCACTGGCCAGGGTCCACGCCACTGGCAGGGCATCGCGAACGCGGCCGCCCAGCAACTCGCTGACCGGCAGCCCAAGGCGTTTGCCCTGAGCGTCGAGCAAGGCGGTTTCGATACCTGACTTAGCGAAGGTGTTGCCACGGATGCTGCGCTCCAGGCGCAACATCGCGGCGTTCACGTTGGCGCTGTCCTGGCCCAGCAGCAGCGGCGCGAAGTGTTTGTCGATGTTGGTCTTGATGCTGTCAGGGCTTTCGTTGCCGTAGGCCAGGCCACCGATGGTGGTGGATTCGCCGATACCTTCAATGCCGTCGGCGCAGCGCACGCGAATGATCACCAGGGTCTGGTTCTGCATGGTGTGCATCGCCAGCTTGTGCGGGCGGATGGTCGGCAGATCGACGATGATCGTCTCGATCGATTCAATGGCTGTTGCAAGCATGTCGATACCCGTCAGGTTCTTAAAGTTCTAGAACCGATTCTGGTACGGCTTTTTTCGGGAAGCCAATATAGAATTGGTCTGACTTGATACCTTTAAGGTATGAAACCGACTTACGTCTGGAGGCCTCATGGAACTGCGTCACCTGCGGTATTTTCAGGTATTGGCTCAAACCCTCAATTTCACCCGTGCCGCCGAACTGCTGCACATCGCCCAACCGCCCCTGAGCCGGCAGATGCAGCAACTGGAGGATGAGCTCGGGGTGTTGCTGCTGGAGCGCGGGCGGCCGCTGAAGCTGACCGACGCCGGGCGGTTTTTCCATGAACACTCCACCGCCCTGCTCGAGCAACTGGGCAAGGTGTGCGACAACACCCGACGGATCGGTCTGGGCGAAAAGACCTGGCTGGGCATCGGTTTCGCCCCATCGACGCTCTATGGCGTGCTACCGGAACTGATTCGCCGTTTGCGCAGCGGCGAGCCCCTGGAGCTTGAACTGGGGCTCTCGGAAATGACCACATTGCAGCAAGTACAGGCGCTCAAGGCCGGGCGTATCGATATCGGTTTCGGCCGAATCCGCATCGACGACCCGGCGATCATCCAGACGGTGTTGACCGAAGACCGGTTGGTCGCCGCCCTGCCCGCCGGTCACCCCTTACTGGCCGGGCCGATCAGCCTTCGCGAATTGGCGAAAGAACCCTTCGTGCTGTACCCCGGCAACCCGCGCCCGAGCTACGCCGACCATGTGATCGCGTTGTTCGAATCCTATGGCGTGAGCATCCATGTGGCGCAATGGACCAACGAGCTGCAAACAGCTATCGGTCTGGTGGGAGCGGGAATCGGCGTCACCCTGGTGCCGGCCTCGGTGCAATTGCTGCACCGCGACGACATTGGTTTCACGCCATTGCTGGAAGACAACGCGACCTCGCCGATCATTCTCAGCAGGCGCGTGGGCGACGTATCGCCGGGATTGAATCATTGCTTGCAGATGATTGATGAACTGCAACCGCGGGCCTGACCCGCATGCCAGCTGCTACATAGATCCGCTTCAGCCGGCAAACGCCCGACGACCGGCGCGCATCTCGATGCGCAACTCGCCAATCAGATTGGAGATATCGCGAACGCTGGTCAGCCGTTCGGGTGATACACCGGTAATCAACAGATCCATTCGCCCGGTGGCGGGGTCGTAGACCTTGATCCGTAACGTTCCGTCGGGATTCACCGTGCAGGCACAGGAAAGCGGTTGAAAACCGGATTCAACAATGCGGCAAAGCTCAGGAACTGAAACCATGACGGGCGCCTCCGTGGCCATTAATCGGATCCAACTTTCTCAGCATAGATGCGCTTTCCCCATCCTGCGCCCGCCAATGCTGAAAAAAATGTTAGCTGTTTCTCACTTTGGAGCCCTTTCAGTGAGAATCCGTGCCCCAGATCCAGTTCCAGAGCCCCGGTAATTTAACCGGCTGTGAACTGTCGCGAACGGTACGCGCCATGGCGGCCCGTTGCAGCGCTGCCGTGTCGTCGTAAAACGGCTTTTCGGCGATTTTCACACCGGTCGCCTGTGCGCTGTCGAGAAGGATTTGCAGGTATTCGCGAGTATGCCGGGCGGTGTAGCGATTGAGGTCGTGGAAGGTCACCACCACCGGAATCACCCCGTCCACCACCGGTAACTCGCCAAGGGCGATGCGCTCGCGTACTTCGGACATTGTGCGCAAGAAGTGGGCTCGCCGCCGGGGGCTGGCGTTGAAGCCCCAGATCTTGCCGTCATTGGCGCTCAGGTCGGTCAGCAGCATATGCAGGCCGTGTTGCTGATAGGCCGCGAAAGTGCGTTTGTCGTAGCTCCAGAATGGCGGGCGCACCAGCGTCGGTGGTGTGCCGGTGATCGCGGCGATGTCGGCGCTGCCTTTGTTCAGCGCCTGGTCCAGTTCTTCCGGGCTCAGGGAGCGGTGGTTGGTGTGCGAATGGGTGGCCGTGTGGAAGCCCAGAATCTGCCCTTCTGCCTGTTCGCGGCGCATGACCTCGCGACCGATATCGCTGTCGCCGGCACGTGGCGCCCCCGTCTGCACGAAGAACACCGCCTTGAGGTTCGGCTGCACCGGGTTCGTCGCCAGACTGTCGAGCACCGTCATCGTCGGATTCCAGAAACTCGATGCGCTGGGACCGTCGTCGAAGGTCAGCAGAAAACGGATCGGTGGTTGCGCGCTCAGACGCTGCTCGGTCTGCGGCGTCATTTCGATGGGAGAAGCGATGCACCCAACCAGCCCTGTGGCGATGATGAGTGCAGAGAGAACCTTGAACAGCCGTTTCATGTTTTGCCTTGGGCCAGACCGTTACGGTCAACACGTCAAAGGGCAAAAATCCTTCGCCCATTTATCCTTCGTCGGCCCGCAGGTCGCTGCGGGCCGAGGTTGGATAAGGGTACACAGTGTTTGGTTCCAGTGCTCCCCGGCATCGTGGGTTACTGGGCAAACGCCTGTTGAAACGAGCTGTCGATAATCGGCGCAGTCGCCAACGCAGCCGGCAGCGCTTTTACCTTGAACAGGAAGTCCGCGGTGCTTTGCAGATCCTTGGCAGCCTGCGCATCCACCGGGCCGACGGTCATGTGGGCCTGACGCAACCAATGGCGTGAGACATTCTGGTCAAGGTTGGCTTTCTTGGCCCAGAGATCGGCGTACTCGTCGGTGTGGTTGTCGACCCAGGCCCGGGCCTTTTTCAGGCGCACCAGAAAGTCGGCAATGGCTTCGCGTTTGCTGTCGATCGACGGCGTCGAGGCGGCGATGGCGCTCAGGCCGGGCATCAGGTTCTTGGCGGTGAGGATCGGCCGGGCGCCGGAGAACAGAATCTGCTGGGAGATGTAGGGTTCCCAGACCGGGAACGCGTCGATGCTGCCCTGAGGCAACGCGGCGGCGGCATCGATCGGCATCAGCTTGATGAAGTCGACATAGTCTTCCGGCAGGTCGGCTTTTTCCAGGGCGCGCAGGGTCAGTTGCTGGCTCCAGGCACCGGGCCAGTAAGCAACTTTCTTACCCTTCAGGTCGGCGATGGTTTTAACCGGCGAATCCTTGGGCACCAGCAAGGCGATGGTGTCAGGGTTCTGCCGCGACACGCCGATCAGTTTCACCGGCGCCTGTTTGGCGGCGAGGAACAGAAAACCCGAATCGCCAAGAAAACCCAGATCCAGCGCACCCGTATTCAGCGCTTCGGCCAATGGGGCGGCGGCCTGGAAGTGCTTCCAGTCGACGGTATACGGCGCGTCTTTGAGTACGCCCGACGCCTCCACCGAAGCACGAACGTTGTAGTAGTTCTGATCACCGACGTGCAGGACGACGGGCTCGGCGGCGTAAGCCAGCGGTGCGGCGAACAGTGCGCTGGTCAGCAAACTGCGCACGAATCGGGACAGGTTCATCGGGAGCTCCTTGAGGGTTATTGGATAGACCATAACGCTCTTACAACGAGCTTCTTAAATTCGATTTATGCATAAGCTCATGACCCGCAGCGAACAGTGTTTGCCCAGCAACAGCGACTAAACAGACTGTTTTCCCCTGAACATTTCCCTGCCCCGATTCCGGTGTCGACGCAGTCGGCCTCCGCGGTTTTGCTCAAGCCCTGCCCAAAGCGTTGACCGAGTTGCAGCGCGCCCAGGTGATCTGAGCAACTAAGCTGAAATCTCCAGCCAGTGCTGAGCCCTTCAATCGGAACATCGGCCTATGTGCGGACGCCTGTCGCAATACCGTGGCATTCACGACTTTGTCGCGGTGCTGAGCATCCCCGACGCGTTGATCAACCACGTCGGTGATGAACCGTTGGCCCGCTACAACGCGGCGCCCACCACGCAACTCGCCCTCCTGCATCTGGAGAGCAACGGCCTGCACGCCGATTTTCAGCGCTGGGGATGGCGGCCGCACTGGGCGAAGGATCGGGCGGCACCGATCAATGCACGGGTCGAAAAAGTCGCCCACGGCCCGTTCTTCCGGGCGATCTGGCCGCACCGCGCGATCGTGCCGATCGACAACTGGTTCGAATGGGTCGACGCCGGGGATTCCACGAGGCAACCGTGGCTCATCCGCCGACGGGACCGGGCGCCGATTTTGTGCGCGGCGATCGGGCAGTTTCCCGGCCCGGGTGGTAAGCCGCGGGCCGACGACGGTTTTGTGATCATCACCGCCGACAGTGCGGGCGGCATGCTCGACATTCATGACCGGCGCCCCGTGGTGTTGTCTGCGCCGCTGGCGCGGGAATGGCTTGACCCGGCCACCCCCAGAGAACGCGCTGAGCAGATGGCGCTGTTGCAGGGTGAAGTCAGCGAGGTTTTCGAGTGGTACAAGGTGGACAGAGCAGTGGGCAATTCAAGAAATCAAGGCGCTGCACTAATTGATGAAATGCCATAAACGTATCAATACAAAGATAATAAACAGCAGTTATATATATCTATTGATCACTTGAACGTTCCACAGGTTGTTTCACCCAGGAAACACGTTGCTTTTATTTGTGATTTAATCGAGCAACCGCCGGTCCGACACTTCGATACATTCAGAATAACTATGGATAGCATGCGCGCCGCGTTCCCTTCGGCACCCCGCAATTGACCAAAGAGTCAATAAACCAAGGAAATCCTTACAACAACAAGCCTTGCAGAGAATCAAATTGCGCGACGATTTCACAATTAATCAAGTCGATAGTCTGACGTGTGTTTATCTTTCGAAGACAGAACATTACCCACTCGACTGTTTTATCGGGCAATACATAACGACCCGCAACCTGCATTCAATTGCCACTATCGGCAACCTCCTGCGTACAACCCTCGAACGCTATCCAGGCAAACCTCCGGTCATGGTCAACGAGCTGAACGCCTGGATCGACAAGACCTTGGGTTATCGGGCCTCCCACCCCGATTTTCTGCTGCTGGAAGACGTTTGAGTTGATGGGCCGGGTTCATTCAGTCAACGAACTGAACGAACCCGACATCAAACCACTCTCAATAACTGAGGCTCGGCCCAAGGAGGAATATATGAGCAAACTCGTCCCCTATGCTGTGCACTATATGTTCGACGGTGTTCGTCAGCACTTTTTCAAACTGGCTGAACAGTTCTCGGATGTGGAGGCAATACATTCGGCTTCCGCCCATGCTTATCCCGACTCCGATCGTCAAATCGCCGCACACGCCAACCTCGAAACCGCGCGCATCGAAGCGCAGCAATTAGGCATTACGCACATTCGCTGGAATGAAGCGATCTGATTTAATAATCGCCCAATGAAAAGCCCCGCTTTGATAGCGGGGCTTTTTTGTATGTGCAGTGCGGTCAAGGTTTCAGCGGACGCTCCTGGTCGCGATCTGACAGCTCTTTACCGTCGTCGGGGTGCTTCCAGTCCGGTGTCGAACGCCTCTGCCGCTCGATTTCCTCTTCCGTGGGTTCATCCAGCTCTTCATCCGGGTCCGGACGCTTTGGATCATTAGCCATGCTCACCTCTCTTCCTGTAGGGGTCCCCTTTAAGCGTAGAACAGTTTCGACGGGAACGACTTAGAGCCACCAACGCAGCAAAAAGAAGAACCCCATGCTCAACAACATACTGAGCAAGGTATTGCGGGTGTAAAGCACCAGCCCCACCGCCACCAGCGAACTGATCAGGTACGGGTTGTCCCACTGCAGATTCAGCTGCTTGTCCGGCATGAACACGATCGGCCCACAGATCGCCGTCAGCATGCCCGGCACCGCAAAACCCAGGAACTGCCGCGCATTGCTGCTCAAACGCACGGGCAGCCGCGGCTCAAGGAATACGTAGCGGTTGAGGAACACCAATAGCCCCATGCCGAAAATAACTGCCCAGACCATCATGTGCGTCCACCGTAGAATTTGTTGCAGATAAAGCCTGCGGTCATGCCTGCCAACCCCGACAGCACCAGCGCCGAGCCCCATTGCCAGTAGCTGAACAGCACCGAGCAGAACAGCGACACCGCCACGCACACCACGGTCGGCACGTTCCGCACCACCGGGGTGATCAAGGCGATAAAGGTCGCCGCGATGGAGAAGTCCAGTCCCAGATGCTCCAGCCCCGGAATGCTGCTGCCCAGCACGATGCCGGCCAGGGTGAAGAGGTTCCAGGCGATGTAAAACGTCAGGCCGACGCCCAACGCGTACCAGCGGTTGAACTGTTGTTTGTCATGCGCACTGGTCAGAGCGAACAGCTCATCGGTGAGCAAAAAGCCCAACCCCACACGCCAGCGACCCGGCAACGGCGAAATCACCGAACGCATGCTCATGCCGTAGAGCAAATGCTGGGAGGTCAGCAGCAACGTGGTCAGCAAAATCGAAAAAATCCCGGCACCGCCCTTGAGCATGCCGATGGCCACCAGTTGCGCCGCCCCGGCAAACACGATGCTCGACAACCCCTGGCCTTGCAGGGGCGTGAGATTGGCCTCGATGGCCATGGAGCCGGCCAGCAGTCCCCAGGGCGCGGTGGCCAGGGACAACGGCATGATCGCCGCAGCACCGCGAAGAAAGGCACTGCGCGGCATGAGTGAATTGGACATAACGCTCTACAACCAGGGAAAGACCACAGACTGTGCCAGCAGTCGCTGGCCGAAGGCTTGAACAATCTTGCGCACTTGTGCTGCGAAACTTGTTCCACTCATCGGCTGCACGCTTGATTCACTACAGTAGTAGCAACATGATGGCGCAGCTTTTTCACCTTTGAGATCCGGCCCCTCATGAGCTCAATCGAAACCGAAACCGACAGCGACGTCTACAAAACCCTGCTCGAGTCGACCAAAGCAATCCCATGGCGGATCGACTGGAAAACCATGACCTTCAGCTATATCGGTCCACAGATCGAGCGTTTGCTGGGCTGGAAACAGGACAGTTGGGTGGGGGTCAATGACTGGGTCGAGCGCATGCACCCGGATGATCGCGACTACGTGGTGGAGTTCTGCGTGTCGCAATCGCGGGCTGGCGTGGATCACGAGGCGGACTATCGGGCACTCACCCACAACGGCGACTACGTGTGGATTCGCGATGTGGTGCACGTGGTGCGCAAGGACGGTGAAGTGGAAGCGCTGGTGGGCTTCATGTTCGACATCAGCGAGCGCAAGAAAACCGAGGAACACCTGAGTCGCCTGCAAAAGCAACTCGAAGAATATTCATTCCAGGACGGGCTGACCGGCATCGCCAACCGACGCATGTTCGACACCGTGCTGGAGCGGGAATGGAGCAGCGCTCAACGCACGGGATCGGCGCTGTCGCTGCTGATCCTGGATATTGATTACTTCAAACAATTCAACGACCACTACGGGCACATCAAGGGTGACGAATGCTTGCGGCGCGTCGCTCAGACCTTGTCCCTGGCCGCCAACCGGCCACGGGATTTCATCGCGCGGATCGGCGGTGAAGAGTTCGTCTGGCTGCTGCCGGAAACCGATGCCGAATCCGCAAGGCTGGTGGCAAACAAATGCCTGCACCTGATTCGCCAACAGCAAATCCCCCACGAATTTTCCGCGGTTTCTCAGTTGCTGAGCTTGAGCCTGGGGGTCGGTACCACGACTGCAACGCTGCACGCGAGCGCACTGGAATTCGTCGAACAGGTCGACAAATTGCTCTACAAGGCCAAGCACAACGGCAGGATGCGTGCGGAGTTCGCTGATTTTCGCGATTGACAAAAATCGCGCCGGCTTTTAAAACTGAGCGCCTCATTCAGGGTGTAAGCAAGTATGTCCGCAATCTTCAACCTCAACACTGTCGTCATTGGCTTGAATGCCAAGGCGCAAGGTTGCGTTGCGCACGCCCTCAAATCGAAGAAACAGTCGCTCATGTGACCGGGGCGCGCTGTCCCGTCAGATGAGCTGACAGGACATTGAGCGCGACGGACACCCTCCCTTGCTTTGTGCCTTCTACGCTTCTGACGGTGACGAAATCGGTCAACCTTCAGGAGTAAGTGCATGTCATCGTTTCAAGGTATCTGGGTCCCTCTCGTTACACCGTTTCGCAACGGTGCGATCGATTTCGTCGGCTTGCACCGGCTGGTCAATCATCTGCTGGAAAAAGGCATCGATGGCGTTGTGGTCTGCGGCACCACCGCGGAAGCGGCGGCACTGAGCAAACACGAGCAACTGGCGGTGCTCGACGCGGTGCTGGCGCAGGTGCCGGCGGAACGGGTGGTCATGGGCCTGGCCGGCAACAATATGACCGAGCTGCTGCAATTTCAGAGCGAGATCCTGAAACGTCCGCTGGCCGGTTTACTGGTCCCGCCGCCGTATTACATCCGCCCTTCCCAGGCAGGCCTCGAAGCGTTTTACCAAACCGTTGCCGACGCCTCCAGCGTTCCGCTGATTCTTTACGACATCCCTTACCGCACCGGCGTGGCGTTCGAGCAGGCAACCCTGCTCAACATCGTCGCCCATGAGCGAATCGTCGCGATCAAGGATTGCGGCGGCAATCAGGCCAACACCCTGGCACTGCTAGGCAGTGGCAAGGTCGACGTGCTGTGCGGCGAAGACAACCAGATCTTCAGTGCCTTGTGCCTGGGTGCCAAAGGCGCGATTGCCGCTTCGGCGCATGTTCACCCGGCGCTGTTCGTGGCGTTGTATCAACAGATACGCGACAACCGGTTAGCGGCGGGTCGAGCGACATTCTTCCAACTGCTGCCGCTGATTCACAGCCTGTTCATCGAGCCCAATCCCGCCCCGGTGAAAACCGCCCTGGCCCTTGAAGGCTTGATCGATGACGAACTGCGCGCGCCGATGCTACGCAGCAGCGAAGCCATGGCGATGCGTCTGAAGGAAGTGCTGGCGGCGTTGAACAGCAACAATCGATAGAGCGCCAGCAACCAGCCCGAGTACCATGGAGCCATTCGCATAACGCGTCAGGGAGTCGACATGCTTTACCGAATCGCCGCCGACGGGCTGGTCCTGTTCCACCTGTTGTTCATTCTGTTCGTGCTGTTCGGCGGGCTGCTGGTGCTCAAATGGCGCGCCCTGATCTGGTGGCACCTGCCTGCGGCTGTATGGGGCGTGTCGGTGGAAGTCTTCCACCTGACCTGCCCGCTGACGCAGTGGGAAAACCTCATGCGCGATGCGGCCGGGCAAACCGGTTATAGCGGCGGCTTCATCGACCATTACGTGTGGCCGGTCATTTACCCGGCGGGCCTGACACCGGCAATTCAACTGGGACTGGGCAGCGTGGTGCTGGCGATCAACGTACTGGTCTACCTTCGGTTGATCAGGCTGTGGAAATTACGTCGGGCCACCTGAACCCGATCAAGGATTGCGCCCATGTTATCGATTGAAGATCTGACCTTGCTGGAAGCCATCCGCGAAACCGGCAGCCTGTCGCGGGCCGCAGCCCACTTGGGCAAAGCGCCCTCGACGGTGTCCTACGCGGCGCGGCAACTGGAGGAACGTTTTGATGCCTTGCTGTTCGACCGTCGTCGCTACCGCTTGCAGCTGACCCCGGCAGGTGAGTTGCTGGTAAACGAGGCGGCGCGACTGATGCAGGACGTCTCGCGGCTGACCCAGCGGGTGCAGCAAGTGGCCAATGGCTGGGAGAGCCGGCTATGGATCGTCACCGATGAGTTGCTCGAATTCGAAGCGTTGATCCCGGTGATTCACGAGTTCGATGCGCTGGAATCCGGCGTGCCGTTGCGCATCACTCAGGAAGTCCTCAAAGGTGTTTGGGAAGCCCTGCGTGAAGGCCGCGCGGACTTGATCATCGGCGCCACCAACGAACCACCGGCCATCCCCTCCTTGCGCTGGATGCAACTGGGGGAAATGGAATGGGTGTTCGCGGTGTCGCCCAAACATCCGCTGGCCAAGGCCGAGGAGCCGATTTCACGCGCCATGGTTGCGCAGCATCGGGCGATTGTCGTGGCCGATTCATCCAGAGCGACCGAGGGCAGCACCTACGGTGTCTCCGGCGGCCAACCGGTGCTTGCCGTGCCGACCATGCGCGCCAAGATTCTCGCCCAGTGTGACGGGTTGGGCGTGGGTTGGTTACCGAAACATCGGGTCGGCTCGCTACTGAAAAACGGCACGCTGGTTGAAAAACAGATGGCCGATCCCCGTGAGCCGAACATTTTGTATGCCGGCTGGCGTGGCGATCACGACGGCCGCGCCCTGGGCTGGTGGCTGGAAAAACTCAAGCAATCGTACCTGTCCACCAAGCTGGTTCAGGGGAGTGACCGGTTTGTTTGAATTCAGTTGGCAATGACGCTCATGTTCCGACCGCTGGCCTTGGCCACGTACAGCGCCTTGTCGGCCGCCCCCACCAAGTCATCGGGCTGGGTCTGGGACGCCGGATCATAAGCGGCGACGCCCAGGCTGACCGTCACCGTGCCCTCAGCACCTTCACTGTGCTCGATGCCGGCCTGTTGAACCGCGCGACGCATTTTTTCCGCCACCAGAAACGCCCCCACATAGTCGGTCCCGGGCAGGACCACCGCAAACTCTTCGCCGCCATAGCGGGCAGCCAGGTCGCCGGGGCGCTTGATGTTGTCCCTGATGATCGTGCTGATGTTGCGCAAACACTCATCGCCGGCCACATGGCCGTAAAGATCATTGAAGCTCTTGAAGTGATCGACATCGATCATCAGCAGCGCGAGGTGGGTCTGGTTGCGCCTGGCGCGACCCATTTCGGCAAGGATGAACAGATCGAACTGACGCCGATTGGACAGCCCGGTCAGCGCATCCTCCAGCGCCAGCAACTCTAGACTGTGATTGACCTCGATCAGTTTTTCCTGCGCATCCAGCAATACGCTCTGCACGTGATTCTGCTGCGTCATGAGGCGAATGAGGCGATAACCGAGTACGCCCAGAAACCCCAGGAATAACGAGAAGATCCCGGCACTCAGCAGTACCTCCTTACGCCAGGTGGCCAGGACCTCATCTTTATTCAGCGCAGCGAAGATGATCAGCGGATAACCGTCGACCCTGCGAAATCCGACCACCCGCTCGACGCCATCCACATAGGAGGGGACCGTTGCCGTGCCCGAATTGCCCTTGGGCAACAGTTGCGTAAACAGCGGTCCCTTGGCAACGCTGAGGCCGATTTCAGCTTCTTTGAACGGCCGGCGAACGACGATCGTGGCGTCAGCGGCAATCAGGTTGATCACGCCGTTACCCCCCATGTCGATGCTGTTGTAGAGCGCAAGGAAATGGCTGAGATAGATGGTTGCCAGCGCTACGCCGGCAAAGCTGCCATCCGGATGATTGATACGGCGGGAAACCGTTATGATCCATTCACCACTCGAACGGCTCTTGATCGGCGGACCAATGTGAGGCCCACGATCAGGATGATCACGGTGGAAGATGAAGTATTTACGGTCGGCATTGTTCGCATTGGGCACGACGGCGCCATTGGAATTGGCGATCCACCGACCTTTTTCGTCATACACGAACAAGCCATGGAGTTGGCTCAACTCACTGCGCAGGACCCTGAGCAATCGCTCCAGTTCGGGCAGCCGGGCCTGGTCCATACCGTCGTTTTCGAGGCGATCCACCACCGTAAACAGCAGCGTATCGGCCTGTTTGATCGAAGCCTGCGCCTGCGAAGCCAAGGTCTGCGCAAGGTTGGACATCGCCACTTCCTTGTCATGCAGATGGTACTGGCGCGAGTTCCAGGCTTCCCAAATCACGATAGCCGTCATGGACAGGCACACCGCGACCAGCAGAAGCACCACAGAGCGAACCTTGATCGCTGCCCCGCCCTCCTCGGCGACCCAAGGCACGTCATGGCGGGATTGTTCAATTCGATTGTTAACGGATGGATGACCCATGACGCTCCCTGAATCCTGATCACAGGGCGAATCTTCCCGTTCGCCCTTTTTCTGCCCCCTGACGGGTATGAGCCGCCTGGTGCCAGGCGACTATGCCTCATCAAACACCCGATAGGTTGATCTACGCGAGAAGTATTCGCTCGGCTGTCTCGACAAACGGCGTAATGCTGTTCACTTAAGGTTGGGGGGCATATCCGTTTCTTCGGTAACGGCGGCTATTGGTTCCGCCCTTACGGCGGGTCACTTTGGAAAAGCCCCAAAGTAACCAAAGGGTTCTTGCCCCTGTCGTTCGGCCTCTGGGAAAGGGGCGGCAGATCTGAAGCCAAAGCAGCGGCAACAACCACAGCCACAGCCACAGCAAGATCAAAAGATCGCAGCCTCGTTTCACTCGACAGCTCCTACAGGGGGGAAGGCGGTGTACGCGCGCCCCTCACCACTCAACAGGCCGAGCGTTAGCTCGCCTGCAGCTCTTGATCTGGATGCACCGCCCCCTCGAGAGGCCGAGTGGAGGTTCTGCGCAGTGGGCAACCCGGCATGGATGCCGGGTTAGCCGCCCCCGGCCATGGATGGCCGATGGCGGCGGGCCCACGGAGCAGGACCGGAGCGAGGGCATGCCGAGCCTAGGCGAGGCACCGAACGACAGGGGCAAGAGCCCTTTGGTTACTTTGGGGCTTTTCCAAAGTGACCCGCCGTAAGGGCGGAACCCTAAGCCGCCGTGACCGCAGAAACGGATATGTACACAATCAACAAAAGACAGGTCGATCGCCTCGACGTGGTTCGAGAAAACCTGCGTCTACGGGTTTAAGAAGGGCTACTCGCCCTCTTCCACGCCCAAAACGTCAGGCCAATCCCGATAATCGACGGCAGCGTGACCGCCGGAAAATCCACCCACAGGACCTCTGGCCCGCAGATCCCGGCCGCCACTTCCCAGAAGTGAAACAGCGCGTGTGCCGTCAGCCAGGTTGTCGCCGAGGCCCAGAGCAGAACCCGGTAGATCGGGCTCACGCTGCCGCCGATGAACGCGGCGCCAATCGCCACATAGAGCAAACCGATATCCCGGATGAAATGCTGATTGAACAGGCCAGTGCGTTCCACGCCGGGTACCGCGGTGTACCACAGCGAGGGATTGATCAGCATGAACACGCCGTTGGCGGCCATGGCCACGCCGAGGATGGCGGCGAAGATCAGGATCGGGTGAAGCGTGTGTTTCAGGGACATAAGCGTTTCCTTGCCGGCGTCAGGCTCCCGTACGGGACATGAAGGTTCAGCCTAATTGCCACGTCCCCGAAACCCTACAGCCAATGCTGCGGATTTCGCCCACACCATTGTGTTACTTCGACGTCTGCTTCACGGCCTCGATCCAGGCCGGATTCAATTGCGTCTGATCCGTCTCGATGCCCAGCGCTTCCATTCGAGCCTTGTGCTGATCCATCTCGCGGGTCAATTGGCTGTGATCACTGGAGTTGCCGTCCAGTTCGTGCATCTGGCTCAACCCCAGATGGTAGAAACGCAGCAGCTTCATGGCCGTCGGATCACCCTTCTCCACCGCCGCCGTCACCTGATGCATGACGTTGGTGATGCTCATCAGGCTGCGCTTGAGCCGCCAGCCGTAAACCGCCGGGGCCATCCATGGCTGGGTCCAGAACGTGCCGCGCATCAGCGCGACCATCAGCAGCACCGACACAAACACGCCGCCGACGTTGAATCGCAGATTGTCGCCACCGGGTTCACCGAACAGCGCCACCGCCGTGGTCGACAACACCATCGCCAGGGCCAGGAAAATCAAGGCTATGATTATCGTGCTGCGTCGCGTCTGGCTTCGATAGCGTTCGGGGTTCTGCGGCTGGATTTCGAACATCGCGACGGGGTTCCTTGAGGGCATGGGTAAAAAGGCTGCGGGGCATTATCGCCTCTGCAGGGGATTTAGCTATGCTGGGGCTCCTTTTCATCTTTTCATCGTCAAACGGGGAAATGGCGATACAGCGCAGTTCGTGCCATCTTCTTTCATGGATACATACTATTCGGATGCCATTTGCCTGTATGAGTGGCATCGTTTTAAGGATCATTGAATGACCCAACGACAAGTAATCAACGCCTCGGTCAGCCCAAAAGGCAGCCTGGAAACCCTTTCTCAACGTGAAGTACAGCAACTGAGCGAAGCCGGATCCGGCAGCACCTACACCTTATTCCGCCAGTGCGCCCTGGCCATCCTCAATACCGGCGCCCATGTCGATAACGCAAAGACCATCCTCGAAGCCTACAAGGACTTCGAAATCCGCATTCACCAGCAGGACCGCGGCGTACGCCTGGAACTGCTGAACGCCCCGGCCGATGCCTTCGTTGATGGCGAAATGATCGCCAGCACCCGCGAAATGCTCTTCAGCGCCCTGCGCGACATCGTCTACACCGAAAACGAACTCGACGCCCAACGCATCGACCTGAGCACCTCACAGGGCATCAGCGACTACGTCTTCCACCTGCTGCGCAACGCCCGCACCCTGCGCCCCGGCGTCGAGCCGAAGATCGTGGTGTGCTGGGGCGGCCACTCGATCAACACCGAAGAATACAAATACACCAAGAAAGTCGGCCACGAACTGGGCCTGCGCAGCCTCGACATCTGCACCGGTTGCGGTCCTGGCGTAATGAAAGGCCCGATGAAAGGCGCGACCATCGCCCACGCCAAACAGCGTATCCACGGCGGCCGCTACCTCGGCCTGACTGAGCCGGGCATCATCGCCGCCGAAGCGCCGAACCCGATCGTCAACGAACTGGTGATCCTGCCGGACATCGAAAAACGTCTGGAAGCCTTCGTCCGCGTCGGCCACGGCATCATCATTTTCCCGGGCGGTGCCGGCACGGCCGAAGAGTTCCTGTACCTGCTCGGCATCCTGATGCACCCGGACAACGCCGGCCTGCCCTTCCCCGTAGTCCTCACCGGGCCGAAACACGCCGCGCCGTATCTGGAGCAACTGGACGCGTTTGTCGGCGCCACCTTGGGTGAAGCTGCGAAACAACACTACGAGATCATCATCGACGACCCGGCTGAAGTCGCGCGTCATATGACCCAAGGTCTCAAGGCAGTCAAACAGTTCCGCCGCGAGCGCAATGACGCGTTCCATTTCAACTGGCTGCTGAAGATCGACGAAGGCTTCCAGCGCCCGTTCGATCCAACCCACGAAAACATGGCCAACCTGAAACTGAGCCGCAACCTGCCGGCCCACGAACTGGCCGCCAACCTGCGCCGCGCGTTCTCCGGCATCGTCGCCGGCAACGTCAAGGACAAGGGCATCCGCCTGATCGAAGAACACGGGCCGTACCAGATCCGTGGCGATGCGGCGGTGATGCAACCGCTGGATCAACTGCTCAAAGCCTTCGTCGCCCAGCACCGGATGAAACTGCCGGGCGGCGCGGCGTATGTGCCGTGTTATCAAGTGGTTGCGTAACAAAGCTAATAAAGATCATTCCCGCGCTCTCGCGTGGGAACGATCTCGCGGTACTCATGCTCAGAGGTGATCCGCGTCGATCACTGCCTTGGCAAAGGCCTGCGGATCTTCCTGCGGCAAGTTGTGGCCGATGCCGCCGTTGATGAGTCGGAACTCATATTTGCCGGTGAAGCGCTTGGCATAATCCTCGGGAGCCGGATGCGGCGCCCCGTTGGCATCCCCTTCCATGGTGATGGTCGGCACCGTAATGACCGGGGCCTTGGCCAGCCGCTGCTCCAGCGCTTCATATTGAGGTTCGCCCTGAATCATGCCCAACCGCCAGCGATAGTTGAAGATAGTGATAGCGACGTGGTCAGGGTTTTCCAGGGCGGCGGCACTGCGATCGAAAGTCGCGTCGTCGAAAGTCCATTTCGGCGATGCCAGCTCCCAGATCAACTTGGCGAAGTCATGGCGATTTTTTTCGTAACCGGCCTGGCCACGTTCGGTAGCGAAGTAGAACTGGTACCACCATTGCAACTCTGCCTTGGGCGGTAGCGGATTCTTGCCGGCGGCCTGATTGCCGATGAGGTAGCCGCTCACCGAAACCAGCGCCTCCACCCGCTCCGGCCAGAGCGCCGAGACGATGTCCGCCGAGCGCGCGCCCCAGTCGTAGCCACCGAGCACTGCCTTCTTGATCTTGAGCGCATCCATAAAGTCGATGACATCACTGGCCAACGCGGCGGGCTGGCCGTTGCGAACAGTCTTGTCTGACAGGAAATGCGTGTCGCCGTAGCCCCGTGCATACGGGATCAGCACCCGGTAACCCTTGGCTGCCAACAAGGGCGCCACTTCGCTATAGCTGTGAATGTCGTAGGGCCAGCCGTGCAGAAGGATCACCACCGGACCATCGGCGGGGCCGACTTCGGCGTAAGCCACACTCAGCAACCCGGCGTTGACATGCTTCAGCGGACCAAACGAGTCCGACTTGAGGGTGCCGGCGCTGGCCACCACGGGCTCTGGCGTCGCGGCTTGCGCATTGGCTGCACCAAGGGCACCTAACTGCATCAGCGCGAAAGCGAGGACCGATGGGCCAAAGAAACGACGACGTGAGTCATTTTTTGTGCTCAACACATTCATCTTCATGGTGATTCCCTGGAAGTCATTGACCGGGTGTTCTGGACGATAAGCGTAGTGGAAAGATCAACCGCCCTGATTTCCGCACTCTGCGAATTTGCTGTAATCGAGGACTTTCTGCGTGCCGCTGGAATCGAGGTAGGTCAGGCGGGCATCGACAATGCCGCAATTGCCGCCGCCGTTGTCGACGACGGAAACCACTTTCTTGATATCCAGGTGGGTGCCGTGAGAAGTTGTCTGCGACGGCGCTTGAACATCGGCATGGGCCGAAAACGCTGCAACGTTCAGGACCGCGAAGAAGCTGGCGGCAATCAGTTTGTTCCAGTTCATGGTGATTTCCTCAGGGTTGCAATGGGCGGTGGTTGCGAGGCAAGTCGTCTTGTCTCGATGGAACCCATTTAATCGGCCCGAGGTATCTGCCATGTGTCGTAAAACCAGGCGTATTAAGGCGTAAGGTGTCACAAAGGGCGCCAGATACAGTGCGATACAAAGCGAATAACAAGAGGCTTGAGCGATGGAACATGTGAACCACATCCTGATCGTCGACGACGACCGGGAGATTCGCGAACTGGTCGGCAATTACCTGAAGAAAAACGGCCTGCGCACCACGGTGGTTGCCGATGGCCGGCAGATGCGCAGTTTTCTGGAAACCAATCAGGTGGACCTGATCGTGCTGGACATCATGATGCCCGGCGATGACGGCCTGCTGCTGTGCCGCGAATTGCGCTCGGGCAAACACAAAGCCACGCCGATCCTGATGCTCACCGCACGCAACGACGAAACCGATCGCATCCTCGGCCTGGAAATGGGCGCCGACGATTACCTGACCAAACCCTTCGCCGCCCGCGAACTGCTGGCGCGGATCAATGCCGTGTTGCGCCGCACCCGGATGCTGCCGCCCAACCTGCTGATCACCGAAACGGGCCGATTGCTGGGTTTTGGTCGCTGGCGCCTGGACACCACCGCCCGGCACTTGCTCGACGAAGACGGCACGATGGTAGCCCTCAGTGGCGCCGAATACCGTCTGTTGCGGGTGTTCCTCGATCACCCGCAACGGGTGCTCAGCCGTGACCAACTGCTCAACCTGACCCAGGGTCGCGACGCCGACCTGTTCGACCGCTCGATTGATTTGCTGGTAAGCCGTCTGCGCCAGCGATTGATGGATGACTCACGGGACTCGACCTACATCAAAACCGTACGCAGCGAAGGCTATGTGTTCTCCTACCCGGTGGAATTGCTCGGTGCAGAATCATGAAGCGCTCTCCCAGCCGAACCTGAGGGGACTTTTTCATAGGGCTTTGTATCCGTCTGTATAAGAACCGGCGACAGATACGCAGACACCGATTTCGGCTGGTTCGAGCACACATCACCGATACACCCGAGCGTTTAACTGTGATCACCGGATAGCAGCAGCTACCGACCCACTCAAACTAAACGCACGGAGAATTACCCATGTTCAACTTCTCGAAAGTCTCGTCCCTGGCACTCGGTCTGGCGCTGGTTGGTGGTCTCGGCCTGTCGAGCCTGGCATCGGCCCACACCGGCAAGGCTGCGTCCCCTGGCCAGGTTCAACAACTGCTGGTGGAAGGCGGCTCCGATCGTCTGATCGAGAATCGCGTGGCCGAAGGCGGTGCCGACCGTCTGCAAGAACTGCGCGAACGTGTTGCATCGGTCAGCCCGAGCAATGCGGTACGCGGTGGTGTGGTTGTCGCGGAAAACCGCGCCGAGTTCGGCTCGAAATATCAGCGGTATTGAAAGAGATCTACACAGCGGCAGAGATTGATCGTTCCCACGCTCGGGTCTGCACCCCAAAAGTTGGACACAACTGATGGGGTGTTTCATGGGTAAGTACACCGTTCAAGCGAAGTTATCAGCCCTGCATTTTCCCGCACGCTGGCAACAGGCGCTGGACGAGATGAACCGCGATGGGCGTCTGGAACAACTCAAGCAGCGCTGGCTCAGCGACAACACACCCCGCTGACAATGGATCAACGCTCTCGATTACAACTATGCGTCAGGGTGTTTTTTCATCGCGATGCTCCAGCACTACAGTGGCCACATCTTCTCCCCACGCTCTGGAGCATCATCATGAAAAGCATTATCGGTCTTGGATTTGCCCTTTCGGTTCTTGGCGCCACCTCCGCCATCGCCGCCCCTCACGCCACCTCGCAGATTGTTGCCACGGCCAAAGTCAGCCAACCGGCCACACTGAACGTGAACACCGTCGGCGTTGATCACAAAGACAGTCAGGCGAGCAAACTCTACGTCGCTGAAAACCGCCCTGAGTTCGGTTCGAAGTATCAGCGTTATTGATCAACGGATTTGCTCTGCTTGAAACAAGAAACCCCGGGGAGATCCGATCTCCCCGGGGTTTCTTGTCTTTAATGTTGAAATACAGGCTCGAGATATCTGTAGCAGCTGCCGAGCCTGCGAGGCTGCGTTCGAGCGCGCAGCGGTCGCAGAATCAGGTGATACGTTTTTTCAGCCAGATCGTGCACTCAGGTTTTACGACCGCTGCGCGATCGAACGCAGCCTCGCAGGCTCGGCAGTTGCTACAGGGGCGTTGTTGTCAGGCGAGCGGCAAGCGCCTTGGCCTGGCTCGCGACGTCAGTCACCGCGGTGCTTTCCCACCACATGCCGCGCAACGGTGGGCCCATTGCGAACAGACGGCTGGCGACGTGTTCATCGGCGCCCAACACCGCGCCATCGACTGCTGCCGCGATCCCCAGCGCCAACGGCCCCGGCCGGACTAGTCCGCGTGCCAGCAGTTGCTGTGGCAGCGGTCGGGCGACCCGGCGCCAGTCGTATTCGATGCCGCTGGAATTGATCAACGCCGCGCCGCTGACAACGGTAGTTTCTGCTTCACCACGACGCCGAATGCGGATGCTCACTGCGCCGTCCGCTGAAGGCTCCAGCCCTTTGAACGATGCCGCCTGAATCCGCAACCGCCCTTCCTTGTGCAAGCGCTCTACCAGTTCGGCACTCAACGGCGGCGAGCGGTGGTGATGACTTTCCCACCATGGCCGCACATGCCGCACAAACTGCCGACGCTGCACGTCCGTCGCCTGATTCCACAAGCGGCCGATGTGTGCCCGCACGGTGTCGAGCGGCGCCTGCCAGTCGATGCCTTGAGCGATCGCGTCCCGGCAATGCCGACGCAGTTCGCGCACCAGCTGTCGCGGTGTGCGAAGGCTCTGATCCTCGGCGAGAAAATCCACCCAGGCCGGTGGCTGACGACGTACATGAGGCAGCAAGCCATGCCGGGAAAACACTTCGATCGGCCCGCGATGCCCGGCCTGTTCCAGCGACACCACGGCATCGACCATGGTCAGGCCCGAACCGATGATCAGCACGGTCGACTGCGGATCGAGTTGCTGCATCGCCGCGACGTCCCACGGGTCAAGCGCGGCGGCGTTCAAGCCGCTGGATTCGGTCTGTGGGGTACGCGCAGCGGGAAACATCCCGGTCGCCAGTACGGCATAGGCGCCCTGCAAGCGTTGCCCGTCGCTCAACGTCAGCAACACAGAATCGTCCCGGGTTTGCAGGTCAACCACCTCGGCCCGCACATGCTCGACCGTTGAACCGTTCACCACCCCCACCGCTTGCGCTTCCGCCAGGCGCTGCTGCACGTACAAACCGAAAATCCCCCGTGGCGGGAACAATTCGCTCACCGGCACATGTTGCTCATCAGACTCCGGCCAACCGCCGGCCGCGATGTACTCGGTCAGCCATTGGGTCAGGTCGTCGGCGTTGTCCGGGTCGACGCTCATCCGCGCCGCGTTGCCGTTGAGCGTATGGCCCAATTCGACCGCGCTGTACGCCTCGCCCCGTCCCAGTTCGGCGCGGGGTTCGATCACCAGCACTTGGCGTTTGCCCGGCAGGCGCAGCAACTGCGCCGCCAGCATTGTACCGCTGAGGCCGCCGCCGACGATCAGGATGTCCGCGTGGCGAATGGCGTCGGTGGCCTGCCCGCTTTGGGTTTCAGTCATGGCGTTCTCACTGATCAATGTTTCATCTCGAAAATCTCCTGGACGATAATAGGCGCCAAACCTATGAAGGTTCATCAAGCAATACCAAAGTAGGACGGAGAAATACCGCTGACTCGCAACGCTTGCCTCTGATCCTGATCGTTGGCACGCAGAACGTGGAAACGATCATCAATAGGAGACCACTTTCTTCTCCTGCTGTCGCAACGCAGACAGGTCTCGATAACCCGCACCCGGATGAGTCTCCGGCAATCTCGGCCCTTCCCCAAACAACTTCTCGCGCAAGGTCCCCGGCGCGTATTCGGTTTTGTAGACCCCACGTTTCTGCAACTCCGGCACCAGTAATTCCACAGCGTCGATGAAGGTTTCATGGGTCAGTGCATAGGCCAGGTTAAAGCCGTCCACATCGGTCTCCTCGACCCACTCCTGCAACAAGTCGGCGACGGTCTCCGGGCTGCCGACAAACAACGGTCCAAAACCGCCGATGCCCACCCAGTCAGCCAGTTCGTTAGGTGTCCAGACCTTGTTCGGGTCCGCCGTGGAGAACGCTTCCACCGCCGATTGAATGGCGTTGGTGTGCACATGCTTGAGCGGTTCATCCGGTTTGAACTGGCTGAAATCGATCCCGGTCCAGCCAGAGATCAACGCCATCGCACCTTCATAACTGACCCAGGTTTTGTATTCCTCGAACTTGGCTTTGGCCTTGGCGTCGGTCTCGCCGAGGATCACGGTTTGCAGGTTGAAGATCAGGATCTTCGACGGATCGCGTCCGGCTTCGGCAGCGCGACGACGGATGTCGGCAACGGTTTTCTTCAGCAGCACTTTCGACGGAGCAGCAACGAACACACACTCGGCATGCTCGGCGGCAAACTGCTTGCCGCGACTCGATGCGCCAGCCTGATAGAGCACCGGTGTGCGTTGTGGCGAAGGTTCGCAGAGGTGAATGCCCGGTACCTGGAAGTGCTTACCGACGTGCCGGATTTCGTGGATTTTGCTCGGGTCGCTGAAGATCCGCCGCTCGCGATCCCGCAGGATCGCACCCTCTTCCCAACTGCCTTCCCACAGTTTGTAGCAAACCTCCAGGTACTCTTCGGCGAAGTCGTAACGGGCGTCGTGTTCGGTCTGGTTTTTCTGGCCGAGGTTCTTCGCACCGCTTTCCAGGTAAGAGGTGACGATGTTCCAGCCGGCACGGCCCTTGGTCAGGTGATCGAGCGTCGACAGGCGTCGGGCGAACGGATACGGGTGTTCGAACGACAACGAGGCGGTCAGGCCGAACCCCAGATGCTCGGTGACCAGCGCCATCGGCGGAATCAATTGCAGTGGGTCGTTGACCGGCACCTGCGCCGCCTGACGGATCGCCGCGTCACCATTGCCGTTGTAGACGTCGTAGATGCCCAACACGTCGGCAATGAACAAACCGTCGAACTTGCCGCGCTCGAGGATTTTCGCCAGATCGGTCCAGTACTCCAGATCCTTGTACTGCCAGGAGCGATCTCGTGGATGCGCCCATAAACCCGGCGACTGGTGACCGACGCAGTTCATGTCAAACGCGTTGAGACGAATTTCTCGGCCCATCAAACAGCACTCCTGAAGCTTGGGGGGTGGATGCCGTTGAGGCGGAAGTTGCCGATGAGGTGGAGTTTGCGGTGCAACGGATCATGCAGCGATCCGGGCAACACAGTGCGTTGGCCGGTGAGTTCGAATTCGGCGTTGCTGACAGCATTTAAAGCGTCGACGCTGGCCAGGTGCGACTCGGCGATGGCGACGCTGATTTCCGTGTCGTCATCAACGCGGTTCAGAAAGTCTTCGGCGCGTTCGAGCAGCGCGGCGGCGACTTCGATGCGGATGTGCAAATCGCCGAAGCGGCTGATGACGTAAGGGTCATCCGTGGCTTGGGCCTGCTGCCGGACGAAACGCAACGTCGCATCAAGCACGCTGCGAGCGTTGTGCAAATCATGCTGACTTTTGGCCAGGGGCTGCCCGGCAACAATCGGTTGAGTCAAAGCGTTCATGGTGGGCTCCTCAGTTCCAGGCGTGGCGCGCAGGCTTCACGCCGTTGAGCAGGTAGTTGCCGATCAGGTGGTATTTCCAGCGTGCCGGATCGTGCAGGGTGTGCGTCCGGGCGTTGCGCCAGTGACGGTCGAGGTTGTATTTGCCGAGCACCGAGCGAGTACCGGCCAGTTCGAAGAGTTTGCTGCTGGCAAGCAAGGCGATCTCGGCGGACAGCACTTTGGCCTGGGCAACCACCACCGAGGCGCGGGCAACTGTGTCTTCGTTGGGGTTGAGCAAGGCATGGTCGATTGCGCGACCGGACTTTTTGAGGATCGCTTCGGTGCCGTGGACCCGCCATTCGAGGTCGCCGATCGCAGCGATGCTGAACGGGTCCTGCCAGCCGTGATCCTGCCCGCTGTCGATCCAGGGCCGGGCTTCGCGCGCGTAGCGTTTGGTTTCTTCCAGGGCGCCGACGGCAATGCCGGTGTCCACGGCCGCCTGAATGATTTGTGAAATCGGGCCGTCGGCGGTGGGTTCGTCAAAGGCCTTGTGAGCCGGGATCACAGCACTGAGCGGAACCTTCACCGCGTTCAGGGTGACACCGCCGCTGGCCGTGGTGCGCTGGCCGAAACCGTCCCAGCTGTCGATAACGGTCAAGCCGGGAGTGTCACGCTCGATGAAGGCGATGAAAGCCTTGTTCTCTTCATTGACCGCCACCGCTGGCACGATGTGCGCGAACAAGGCGCCGGTGCAGTAGAACTTTTCGCCATCAATCTGCGCGGTGTCTTTATCGAAGCGGATACGGGTTTCAAAGGCACCGGCATTTTTACTTTTGGATTCGGAGAAGGCGTTGCCGAAACGGTAACCCTGCAGGACTTTGCCGAAGTAGTAACGCTTCTGCTCTTCGGTGGCGGTTTGCAGCAGGATGTCGAGCACGCCGAGGTGGTTTTGCGGGATCTGGCCGAGGGACGAATCGGCGGCGGAAATGATCTTGATCACCTCAGCGACGGTCACGTAGGAAACGCCGGCGCCACCGTATGCCTTGGGAACGGTGATGCCCCAGAGGCCGCTGGCGGAGAACTCGTCGAGCTCGGCGACCGGCAAGCGTCGCTCGCGATCCCGCACGCTGGCCTCGATGGCGAAGCGTGCGGCGAGCTTGTGGGCGACGGCGATGGCTTCGGCGTCCGAGCGGATCACATGGGCGGTGCGAAGGGGTTGGGCAGAGGCTGTCATGGGCCGACTCCGGGATCTGGTGAATGCACCAGAGCTTTTGCAGGAGTCGTGCCTGAAACTAAATTAATTTATTTTCAATAGGTTAAAGAATTATCCGAGAACGGCTCGCCGCTTTAAAACAGCAAAGTGTCTATCCAGTGTTGATCCGCAAACAGTTAGATCACCACATTTCGCACAAACCGCGCCGCCACCGCCCCATCGTTGCGATA
The DNA here is from genome assembly GCF_050434865.1 of Pseudomonas silensiensis. Lineage (NCBI taxonomy): Bacteria > Pseudomonadati > Pseudomonadota > Gammaproteobacteria > Pseudomonadales > Pseudomonadaceae > Pseudomonas > Pseudomonas silensiensis. The sequence goes on along the minus strand of NZ_JBNDJH010000013.1, from coordinate 140,829 downwards.
GGCGTGGGGCTGGTTGCTGGCAAACATGTAGAACTCGCCGGCAGCGATCTCATGCGGTGTATCGCCCAGCATCAGCGTCAGGCAGCCTTCGAACACGTAGATCTGTTCACTCCAACCCTCGGCATCCGGTTGCGACGGGTAGATTTCCCCCGGTTGCAGGCACCATTCCCACTGTTCCACCTCACGGGTGGCGGTGGCTTTGGACAGTAAAACGGCTTTGCTGCCAGGAATCGTCCCGGCCCAGGCCACTTCGTTGATGCGACTCGGGTCGCGGGCATCCGGGGCCTGGATCAGGTCGCTGAACGCGACGTCCAACGCTTCGGCCACGCGGTCGAGGGTGGTCAGGCTGACGTTCTTCTCGCCGGCCTCGATGGCCACCAGCATCCGGCGGCTGACCCCGGATTTTTCCGCCAGCGTCGCCTGGCTCATGTCGGCGGCGTGGCGCAAGCGTCGAACGTTTAGGCTGACGTGCTGGAGGACCGAAGCCCGCTGGGTAGAATCTTTGTGCACTATATTGCTCACTTGATGGGGTTGGGCAGTATACTGCGCAACATTCGGCGCATTGTGCGTCCCCCTCAGGTAGCACGCAAGGTCATGACGTCGGTGAATACCCCTCACACTTCCCCCCGTTTCTCGCGGTTCAGCAAGGCCGAGTGCGTGCTGGTGCTGATCACCATGGTCTGGGGCGGCACCTTCTTGCTGGTGCAGCACGCGATGACGGTCAGCGGACCGATGTTCTTCGTCGGCCTGCGCTTTACCGCGGCAGCGATCATTGTTGCGCTGTTCTCCTGGCGTCATCTGCGCGAGCTGACGCTGTTCGAACTCAAGGCCGGGGCCTTTATCGGTGTGGCGATCATGCTTGGTTATGGTTTGCAGACCGTCGGGTTGCAGAGCATTCCCAGCAGTCAGTCGGCGTTTATTACCGCGTTGTACGTGCCCTTCGTGCCGTTGCTGCAATGGCTGGTGCTGGGGCGGCGTCCGGGGTTGATGCCGAGCATCGGGATCATGCTGGCGTTTACCGGGTTGATGTTGCTGTCGGGACCGGCCGGCGCTTCGTTCAATTTCAGCCCGGGTGAAATCGCCACGTTGATCAGCGCCGTGGCGATTGCGGCAGAAATCATTTTGATCAGCACCTATGCCGGCCAAGTCGATGTGCGGCGGGTGACGGTGGTGCAATTGGCGGTCACCTCGGCGCTGGCGTTTTTGATGGTGGTGCCGACTCAGGAAAGGATTCCGGACTTCTCCTGGCTGCTGTTATGCAGCGCGTTGGGCTTGGGCGCGGCCAGTGCGGCGATTCAAGTGGCGATGAACTGGGCGCAGAAGAGTGTTTCGCCGACCCGGGCGACCTTGATTTATGCCGGTGAGCCAGTGTGGGCCGGGATTGTCGGGCGGATCGCCGGGGAGCGGTTGCCGGCGATTGCGCTGGTGGGTGCGGGGTTGATTGTGGCGGCGGTGATTGTCAGTGAGTTGAAGACCAAGGGTAAGGCTGCTGCGGCTGAAGAAGAGATGGAGCGGGAAACACAGCGATAAGCCGCCATTCTGCGGTGTTTGATAGGAAGCCATCGCGGGCAAGCCCGCTCCCACAGGGTCTGAAGGTGTACATGAGTTTTGTGTACAACCACAATTCCTGTGGGAGCGGGCTTGCCCGCGATGGGGCCAGCACAGGCGAAATCGCACTTCCTGAAACAATGTGAATCAGGTTTTTTCCGTCTACCTTGTAGGATTCTGCGACAGCTTGGCGTTTGGTTATCCGGGAGCTGGCACGTATGATGCTTCACAAACTTCCGCAGATTAGAAGCCTATGTCCCTGATAGTTCTACTGCTTCTGCCTTTTATCGGAAGCTGTCTGGCAGCCTTGCTGCCGCACAACGCGCGTAACACCGAATCTTTGTTGGCTGGTCTGGTTGCCTTGATAGGCACCGTTCAGGTCGCCCTCTTGTACCCGCAAATCGCCGATGGCGGCGTGATCCGCGAAGAGTTTTTCTGGTTGCCCAGCCTTGGCCTGAACTTCGTCTTGCGCATGGACGGCTTCGCCTGGCTGTTCTCGATGCTGGTGCTGGGCATCGGCACACTGGTTTCGTTGTACGCCCGCTACTACATGTCACCTGACGATCCGGTGCCACGGTTCTTCGCGTTTTTCCTGGCGTTCATGGGCGCCATGCTCGGGCTGGTGATCTCCGGCAACCTGATCCAGATCGTGTTTTTCTGGGAGCTGACCAGCCTCTTTTCGTTCCTGTTGATCGGCTACTGGCACCACCGCGCCGATGCGCGACGCGGTGCTTATATGGCACTGATGGTCACCGGCGCAGGCGGTTTGTGTCTGCTGGCGGGGGTCATGCTGCTCGGCCATGTGGTCGGCAGCTATGACCTGGACAAGGTCCTGGCCGCCGGCGATCTGATTCGCGCACACGCCCTCTACCCTATTCTGCTACCCCTGATCCTGATCGGCGCCCTGAGCAAAAGCGCGCAATTCCCCTTCCACTTCTGGCTGCCCCACGCGATGGCGGCGCCGACACCGGTTTCGGCCTATCTGCACTCGGCGACCATGGTCAAGGCCGGGGTGTTTCTCCTCGCACGACTGTGGCCGTCGCTGTCCGGCAGTGAAGAATGGTTCTACATCGTCAGCGGCGCCGGCGCTTGCACGCTGTTGCTCGGTGCGTATTGCGCAATGTTCCAGAATGACCTCAAAGGATTGCTGGCCTACTCGACCATCAGCCACCTCGGCCTGATCACCCTGCTGCTGGGTTTGAACAGTCCGCTGGCCGCCGTGGCCGCGGTGTTCCACATTCTCAACCATGCCACGTTCAAGGCTTCGCTGTTCATGGCCGCCGGGATCATCGACCACGAAAGCGGCACCCGCGACATTCGCAAGCTCAGCGGCCTGATCAAGCTGATCCCGTTCACCGCCACCCTGGCCATGGTCGCCAGCGCCTCCATGGCCGGCGTGCCGCTGCTCAACGGCTTCCTCTCCAAAGAGATGTTCTTCGCCGAAACCGTGTTCATCAATGCCACGGCCTGGATCGAGATGACGCTGCCCATCGTCGCGACCATCGCCGGGACCTTCAGCGTTGCCTACTCGCTGCGCTTTACCGTCGACGTGTTCTTCGGCCCGACCGCCACCGACCTGCCGCACACGCCGCACGAGCCGCCCCGTTGGATGCGCGCGCCGGTGGAGTTGCTGGTATTCGCCTGTCTGGTCGTGGGGATTTTCCCGGCGCAGGTGGTCGGCCCGTTGCTGGCCGCGGCTGCCCTGCCGGTGGTGGGCGGCACTTTGCCTGAATACAGCCTGGCGATCTGGCACGGCTGGAACGCGCCGATGATCATGAGCCTGATCGCCATGTCCTGCGGCATCGTGCTTTATCTGCTGTTGCGCAATCAGCTCAAACACGGGCGTTTCAAGTACCCGCCGATCATTGGCCGGTTCAACGGCAAGCGCCTGTTCGAACGCGGCCTGGTGATCATGATGCGCCTGGCCCGTCGTCTCGAGCGGCGGATCAGCACCAAGCGCCTGCAAACCCAATTGTTCCTGGTGGTGCTCGCGGCCGTGCTGGCCGGGTTGATCCCGATGCTCCACAGCAGCCTGAGCTGGGGCGACCGGCCGAAGATTCCGGGTTCGATTGTGTTCGTGACCCTCTGGCTGCTGGCGATTGCCTGTGCCCTCGGCGCGGCATGGCAGGCCAAGTATCACCGGCTCGCGGCCCTGACCATGGTCAGCGTCTGCGGCCTGATGACCTGCATCACCTTCGTCTGGTTCTCGGCACCGGACCTGGCGCTGACGCAATTGGCCGTGGAAGTGGTGACGACAGTGTTGATCCTCCTCGGTCTGCGCTGGCTACCTCGACGGATCGAAGAGGTGTCGCCGCTGCCGAGCACCCTGCGCAAGGCGCGCATCCGCCGTATCCGTGACTTGCTGCTGTCGACCGTGGTCGGTGGCGGCATGGCGTTGCTGGCCTACGCGATGTTGACGCGCCAGACCCCGAACGACATTTCCTCGTTCTACCTCAGCCGCGCCCTGCCCGAAGGCGGCGGCAGCAACGTGGTCAACGTGATGCTGGTGGACTTCCGCGGCTTCGACACCCTCGGTGAAATCACCGTGCTGGTGGCTGTGGCCCTGACCGTATTCGCCCTGCTGCGACGCTTCCGACCTCCGAAAGAAAGCCTGCAATTGCCCGCCCAGCAACGTTTGCTGGCACCGGACGTGGTCACCGATCTGGTCAACCCGCGTCACGCCAGTGACACCGCGCTCGGCTTCATGATGGTGCCGGCGGTGCTGGTGCGTCTGCTGCTACCGATCGCATTTATCGTGTCGGTCTACCTGTTCATGCGCGGCCACAATCAACCGGGTGGCGGGTTTGTCGCGGGCCTGGTGATGTCCGTAGCGTTCATCCTGCAATACATGGTCGCCGGCACGCAGTGGGTCGAGGCACAAATGAGCCTGCGACCGCTGCGCTGGATGGGCACCGGCCTGCTGTTTGCCACGGTCACCGGGCTTGGAGCGATGGCCGTCGGGTATCCGTTCCTGACCACCCACACCTGGCATTTCGAACTGCCAGTGTTCGGTGACATTCACATCGCCAGTGCGCTGTTCTTCGACATTGGCGTGTACGCCGTGGTGGTCGGTTCGACCCTGTTGATCCTCACCGCCCTCGCCCACCAATCGGTACGGGGTCACAAAACCGCTGCCCTGCCTCGATCCGTCGCCACACAAGGAACCGTCTGATGGAAGAAGTCATCGCAATCGCCATCGGCGTGCTGGCCGCGTCCGGCGTCTGGCTGATCCTGCGGCCACGGACGTTTCAGGTGGTAATGGGCCTGTGCTTGCTGTCCTACGGCGTCAACCTGTTCATCTTCAGCATGGGCAGCCTGTTTATCGGCAAGGAGCCAATCATCAAGGACGGCGTGCCGCAGGACCTGTTGCACTACACCGACCCGCTGCCGCAAGCGCTGGTGTTGACCGCCATCGTGATCAGCTTCGCCATGACCGCGTTGTTTCTGGTGGTGCTGCTGGCTTCCCGGGGCCTGACCGGTACCGACCATGTGGATGGCCGGGAGCCTAAAGAATGAATCTGATGCCGCACCTGATCGCTGCACCGATTCTGCTGCCGCTGCTGACCGCCGCCGTGATGCTGATGCTGGGGGAGAAACACCGTCCGCTGAAGGCCAAGATCAACCTGTTATCCAGCCTGGTGGGGTTGGGCATTGCCGTGCTGTTGCTGCAATGGACTCAGGAAACGGGCGTCCCCGGCTCCATCGGCGTGTACCTGCCGGGCAACTGGCAGGTGCCGTTCGGTATCGTGCTGGTGGTCGATCGACTGTCGGCGCTGATGCTGGTGCTGACCGGGATTATCGGTGTCAGCGCCCTGCTGTTCGCCATGGCCCGTTGGGACGGCGCCGGTTCGAGTTTCCACGCGCTGTTCCAGATTCAGATGATGGGCCTGTATGGCGCGTTCCTGACGGCGGACCTGTTCAACCTGTTTGTGTTTTTTGAAGTGTTGCTGGCGGCCTCTTACGGCCTGATGCTCCACGGTTCGGGCCGGTCGCGGGTATCGGCGGGTTTGCATTACATCTCGATCAACCTGTTGGCCTCGTCACTGTTTTTGATCGGCGCGGCGTTGATCTACGGCGTCACTGGCACCCTGAACATGGCCGACCTGGCGCTGAAAATCCCGCTGGTGCCGGAAGCCGATCGCGGCCTGCTGCATGCCGGCGCGGGGATTCTGGCCGTGGCGTTCCTGGCCAAGGCCGGGATGTGGCCGCTGAACTTCTGGCTGGTGCCGGCCTATTCCGCGGCGAGCGCGCCGGTGGCGGCGATGTTCGCGATCATGACCAAGGTCGGCGTCTACACCTTGCTGCGCTTGTGGACCCTGCTGTTCTCAGGCCAGGCCGGCGCCTCGGCGTACTTTGGCGGTGACTGGCTGATCTACGGTGGCATGGCGACCATCGTCTGCGCCGCCGTGGCGATCCTCGCCGCACAACGACTGGAGCGCCTGGCCAGCCTGAGCATTCTGGTGTCGGCCGGGATTTTGCTGTCGGCCATCGGTTTCGCCCAGCCCAACCTGATCGGCGCGGCACTGTTCTATCTGGTCAGCTCGACCCTGGCGCTGAGCGCGTTGTTCCTGTTGGCCGAGTTGATCGAGCGCTCGCGTTCGGCCAATGAAATGCCGTTGTTCGATGACGGCGATCTGCCGCGCCCGTTGGAATCCTTGCAGCCGCCCAAAGGCATCAACCTCGATGACGAGCAGAAAGCCGTGGTCGGCCAGGTGATTCCCTGGACCATGGCGTTCCTCGGGTTGAGCTTCATTGCCTGCTCGCTGCTGATCATCGGCATGCCGCCGCTCTCGGGGTTCATTGGCAAACTCGGCCTGCTCAGCGCCTTGCTCAATCCGTTGGGCCTGGGCAATGGCAGCGATGAGCCGATTTCCAATGCCGCGTGGGGCTTGCTGGCGTTGCTGGTCCTCTCCGGGCTGGCGTCGTTGATCGCGTTCTCGCGCTTGGGCATCCAGCGGTTCTGGACGCCTGAAGAGCGACCGTCGCCGTTGCTGCGACGTTTCGAATGCGTGCCGATCATCGCGCTGCTGGGTTTGAGCATTGCGCTGACCTTCCAGGCTGAACCGCTGCTGCGTTACACCCAGGCGGCCGCCCAAGCCTTGAACAACCCGCAGCAATACGTGATGGCGGTGCTCGGTACCCGTGCGATTCCAAGCCCGGAAGCCAAAGCCGCGGTAGCGGAGGTCACACCATGAAGCGTCTGTTTCCGGCTCCCTGGTTGTCGCTGTCCCTGTGGCTGCTGTGGCTGGTGCTGAACCTGTCGATGAGCCCCGGCAATCTGCTGCTGGGCGCGGTGCTGGGGTTCTGCGCGCCGTTGATGATGCGCAAGCTGCGACCGCTGCCGATCCGCACTCGTCGGCCGGGCGTCATTGTGCGTTTGTTCTTTCTTGTCGGTCGCGACGTGGTGGTGTCCAACCTCGCCGTGGCCTGGGGCGTGCTCAACGCCGGTCGCCGTCCACCGCGTTCGCGCTTCATCAAAGTGCCGCTGGACTTGCGTGACGCCAATGGCCTGGCCGCGTTGTCGATGATCTGCACGGTGATTCCCGGCACCGTATGGTCGGAACTGGCGCTGGACCGCAGCATTCTGTTGCTGCACGTCTTTGATCTGGATGACGAAGCGCTGTTCATCCAGCACTTCAAGGCGACCTACGAGCGCCCCTTGATGGAGATCTTCGAATGAGCGCCTTGCTGTCGAACGCGATCCTGTTGAGCCTGTTCATCTTTTCGCTGGCGATGATTCTGACCCTGATCCGGCTGTTCAAGGGGCCGTCGGCCCAGGACCGGGTTCTGGCGCTGGATTACCTGTACATCATCGCGATGCTGATGATGCTGGCGCTGGGCATTCGTTATGCCAGTGACACTTACTTCGAGGCGGCGCTGCTGATTGCGCTGTTCGGTTTCGTCGGCTCGTTTGCCCTGGCGAAATTCCTGCTGCGTGGCGAGGTGATCGAATGAGCGCTGAACTGTCTCTGTGGGTTGAAATTCCGGTGGCGATCCTGCTGGTGCTCAGCAGCCTGTTTGCGCTGATCGGCGCCATTGGCCTGGTGCGGATGAAGGACTATTTCCAGCGCATGCACCCACCGGCGCTGGCGTCGACCTTGGGCGCCTGGTGCGTGGCGCTGGCCTCGATCATTTACTTTTCGGCACTCAAGTCCGGGCCGGTGTTGCATGCCTGGCTGATTCCGATTCTGTTGTCGATCACGGTGCCGGTGACCACGCTGTTGCTGGCGCGGGCGGCGCTGTTTCGCAAGCGCATGGCGGGGGATGATGTGCCGGCTGAGGTGAGTAGCCGGCGCACCGAGAGCGGGAGTTAGACGCCAAAAGATCTTGCTTTAGCTCAGATCCAGGCAACGGCCAACAACCCCGCCCCCAACACCACGCACAACGGCGAATAGGCCCAGGTGTCGAGCCGGGCAAATTTCGAATCCTTCACCTGTTTGAAGAACCCCATCAGATGCGAATCGCCGATCGCCCGGGCGAACATCAGCATCGCAATCGCGCTGATCACCCATTGCAGCGACCAGTGATGCACCGTCGGCAGATACAGGCCGACTCGCAAGCACACCAGCATCGCAATCAGCAGCAACCCGACCGCCACCAGCAACGTGGCAAAGCCTGAAGGCTTGAAGGCCGGCCTGGATTCCCCGCCGTCCTTCGTGGATATTCGCGGGACCGCCGCCTCGCTCCCCAACTTGCCACCTGCCGCCCAGTACAGGTGGATCAGGCTGATCAACAGGAAGATGGCAGCCATCCATTGCGCGATCAATAGGCTCATATTCGGACTTCCAGCGTGAAATGTCGCAGCAGAATGAACTTCCTTGAACGATTTTGTAAGGGTATTCGTCATCGCCCGTCACCGGCCGGGTGCGAAACCTGACCAATGAGGTGTATGCCGAGTTCAGACCCGATTCTTAGAGTTTCGCGAGCAGGCTCGCTCCTACAGGGGGACGCGATCAACTGTGGGAGCGGGCTTGCTCGCGAAAGGCGCTATCAGCCTCACCACATCATTTCAACTCGGCAGACACTTTATCCGCCACATCCTTGGGCACCCAGGCCTGCCACACGTCCGGGTGCGCCTTCATGAACGCCTGCGCCGCCTGCCGTGGCGGGGTATGTTTTTCGCTCATCTCGGCCAGCGCCCTGTTCAATGGATCGATTGGCAAATCGACCTTTGTGAAGAACTCGGCAATCTGCGGATACTGTTTCTGGAATGGCGTGGACACGCCAATGGACAGCTTCGAGGGCAGTGAGCGAGTCGGTTTCGGATTCGGGTGGTCGGCGTCGGTCAGGGTTTTCCAGGCATCGGCGTCGAACGGCGGCTCTTCGAGCTGAATCAGTTTGAAGCGGCCGAGCAACGGAGTGGGTGACCAGTAATAGAACAGCACCGGTTTGCCGCGTCGAATCGAAGAACTGATCTCCGCATCCAGCGCTGCACCGGAGCCGCTGCGGAAATTCACATAGCTGTCGTCAAGCCCATAAGCCTTGAGTTTCTGTTTGTTGACCACTTCCGACGTCCAGCCGATCGGGCTGTTGAGGAAGCGCCCCTTGCCCGGGGTTTCCGGATCGCTGAACACGCCCTTGTATTTCGGCAGGTCGCTGACACTGCGCAGGCCCGGCGCCAGCGGCTTGATGCCTTTCGCCGGGTCGCCTTTGACCACGTATTCGGGCACCCACCAGCCTTCGGTGGCGCCCTTGACCGTATCGCCGAGACTCGCGACTTTGCCTTCGGCCTCAGCCTTGACCCAGACCGGACTGCGACCGGCCCATTCTTCGCCAATGACCTGAATGTCATTGTTGGCCAGTGCGGTCTCCAGGGTGATGGTCGTCCCCGGCAAGGTATCGGTCGGCAGCCCGTAGCCCTTCTCGACGATGATCCGCAGGATATCGGTGATCAGGCTGCCGCTTTCCCAGTTCAGATCGGCGAAGTGGATCGGCGCCTGGGCAGCGAACACCGGAACGGGTGAAGCCAACAATCCGAAAGTGGCCAGGGTAGCGGCCAGCAACCGTCGAAATCCGTTCATGCTTTTGCACCTCGTGCTGTTCACAGCAATAGCAGGATGGCCTGGCAGAAGACCGCGAAGCCTCTGAATACTCAGTCAACTGACTGTAGTAGAGGTTCCTGCTTTCGAGGGAGGTCAATCAGTTTTCGGGAGGTTCCTGCAAACGCGCCAACGCTCTTCGTACCATGCTGGCGTACTCCGCCGGACGCAACGCATAGATCTGTGACGCCACCCAACTCAGCCATGCACCTTGCAAAACAGCCTTCTGGTCGAACAGCCGCTGGGCTTCAGCTTGTGCGTTGGCCTGGTTCTGTTCGTGGAAGTCGGCGCGGGTCAGGGTCATTATTCGCTGGCCTTGAAGGTGACCAGTTCCCCCTTGCGCCACTTGGCAGCCTTGCCGGTCACGGCTTTCAGGGTTTTGGTCAGGCCTTCCTGCAACTGTTGGTGAGCGGCGAACACCATCACCACGCTATGCCCTTCCTTGAACACGATCCCGTGGCCATCAGCGGTGGTGACGAAAGCGTAATCACCCAGGCCGTACACCGTCAGTTTGATTTCGCGGAACTTGATGTCCAGCTTGCCGCCTTCGCGACTGGGCAATACAGAGGCGCTGAAATGATCGCCGACCTTGAGTTTAAGCCCTGGTTTGTCATCAACCACCAGCGCCTCTTCGGTGTCGATCTCGGCAATATAAATGCCTTCAGCGTTCTGTTCGGTGATGTAAACAAAACGTGACTGGAACTGTTTAACCAGCTTTGCGCGCAAATCACCCAACACGAACAAAGCATGCATATCGAGATTACTTACTGCCAAGGAAACATCCCCACATCTGAAAATGATGCTGCACGCAGGAAAATAGCGCACAGCAGAAAAAAGCGGCAATGCCGAAGGTGTAGCCAAATGACCCGGGTTGACATCCTGAAACGAGCGGAGCGCTCATTCATCGCGAGGTTTTAGAAGACTACTGGAACAACACTCACGTCGTCTTGCCTGGTGTTCGTCAGAGGTTGAAGGAAAAAGCCCTTTCGACGGCCAGAAAAACGGGACTACCAACTTTAGGGAAAAAACTCTTTAAAAAAAGCACTTTTCCGACATATCGCCAGCAAAAAATTGCTTTAGATGAACATCGATCGCCAAACACTGACGGTGATTCTAGAGCAGCGATGCTCATCGAGACTACCCAAAACCACGTACGCACGTCGGTAAAACAACGAAAAGGACTTCATATGTGCACGCTGACACATTTTGCTCCCCCCCAGGCGCCTAACACGAACAGTTCGAGAACACTGCCCCCAGGGATGTTTCAATCGTATGAATACTACCCTGAAGAGCTTGCCCCGCCACGCTTTCAGGTCATTCTGGCCGGCAATGCCTTTTTTCATATCAAGGAAATTTCCACCGGCCGCGTCAGAGGTTTCCGCGGCAATCATAACGAAGCCTGCGCCCTTGCCCGCTCGCTCGAGTTACGCGGTTGACGGTCCCGTCACATTCAGTTCCATAGACGCTTCGTCATGCCGGCGACTTAACTCAGCCGCCGGCATGCAACTACTGCCATACTGCCCGACCAATGAAACCCGTCCCCAGGGTGGGCGGCGTTCAAAACAACAGAATATTTCAAAGGAAGGCTGCTACGTGACGGAATTTGATATCGGTGAGTTTTTTATCCGGGGCGAAGCCAGAGAAGTTGAAGGCGAATTCCAGGCAGTCATTATCATGCGCGCCAAACCACCGCTGACCACCGTGACCTATCACCAGGTCGAGAAAGATCGCTGGTTCAAGACCTCGGACGTCGCCGCCATTGCCGCCCAGGAAGCCGCCAAGGCGCTGAAACTTGCCGTCGATGAAGGCGCATTGAAAGCCTGATAGCCGGTTTGCAGTCTATGCTCTCTTCTGCTTTTGAACATCGCCATCGAACTCCTGAAGCGCGGCTCTCTCAGATGTATTGAAGCCGCCCCTCAGATCTCGCACTCGACGCGACCCGCAAGGAGATGAACATGGATTCACCGACACATGACTTGAAAGGTTTGTTCGACCAACTCGGTCTGGACTCCAGCGAGAAGGCCATCGACGATTTCATTGCCAGCCATTCACCCCTGGCCGACAACAAGAAACTCATCGATGCCGAGTTCTGGACCCCGCAGCAGGCCGGCTTCCTGAAAGAACAATTGCGTGAAGACGCGGATTGGGCGCGGGTGGTCGACGACCTGAACCTGCGTATGCATCAGATTCACTAGCCGCTGATTCCATGCAGGCTGTCGGGTGTTTCGGCGTTCAGTTGCGCCAACCAGGCAGCCCTGCACTCCTGCGCCTCTTCGCGACTTGAGAACGCCGTTCCGCGGCGTTCGCCATTGAGTAGCACCACCCAACACACGCTCTTCCCCATCGTACGCAAACTGGCAGGCACACCGCTGCCTATCATGACTGCGACATCGACTTTGCTTTGCATGTTGACCTCTCGAGTTTCATTAGCAACCTAACTATGTAGGCATGGTAATGAGTTCATCGGCGAGGAAACAGCAACGGCGCTGCACAGATTAATTGTCAGAATCGCAACAATGCCGTGACGGCTGGGTACATATCCGTTTCTGCGGTCACGGCGACTTATGGTTCCGCTCTTACAGCGGGTCACTTGGAAAAGCCCCAAGTAACCAAGGGCTCTTGCCCCTGTCGTTCGGTGCTTCGCCCAGGCTCGGCATGCCCTCGCTCCGGTCCTGCTCCGTGGGCCTCTCGAGGCGGCGGTGCATCAAGATCAAAAGCGGCAGGCGAGCTAACGCTCGGCCTGTTGAGTGGTGAGAAGCGTGCGTACACCCCCTCCCCCGGTAGGAGCTGTCGAGTGAAACGAGGCTACGATCTTTTGATCTTGCTGTGGCTGTGGTTGTTGCCGTTGCTTTGGCTTCAGATCTGCCGCCCCTTTCCCAGAGGCCGAACGCAGGCGTTGCGCAGGGGGCACCGCGGCAAGGATGCCGCGGTAGCCGCCCCCGGCCATGGATGGCCGATGGCGGCGGGCCCCCGGAGCAATGCCGGAGTGAGGGCATGCCGAGCCTAGGCGAGGCACCGAATGGCGGGGCAAGAGCCCTTGGTTACTTGGGGCTTTTCCAAGTGACTCGCTGTAAAAGCGAAACCGTAATCAGCCATCACCGCAGAAACGGATATGCCCCCAATCCAGCCCCAACCCCAACCCCCGTTAACAACAACAACAATCAACTCAACGAGATTTTTCCGGCTTGTAACCCAATCGCAAACCACCCCAATGCCGGCCCTTGAGCATGATCGGCACCGAGAGGTCGTGCATCAGTTCACCGGTATCGCGGGTGTAGGTTTGCAGCAATACGGCCTGCTGGTGACTGCCACAGCGGATCCCGGTGCGGTCGGCGAATTTGCGTTTGGTGCGGTTCTGCAAGGTATCGACCTGCGCATCACCGGTCAGTGGTTGGCTGAAGACCTTGTTGTGGGTCGGCACATACCCCTGCTGCGTACAGGCGATGGCGAACACCAGGCCTTCATGACGCGGCAACAAGGGTTCCTGGATCGCCGGCAAGACCTGATCGGCGTAGCGATCGAATCGGGTCTGGTACTTGGCCGGGCTGGTGTTGGGAATGGTTTGGTAATTGCGATCAAACAGATCATCGAGGCTCACGCGGCCCTCATCGATATCCGCCTCGAAGCGCGCCGCAATCTGACTCGCGCCTTCGCGGGCCAGGTCATAAATCCGTTGGTGATAGTCATCCAGCCCGACTTCGGCGAGGCGTTCGCTGATGGTTTCGGCCTGACCTTCCATTTGCACGGCGGCCTGGGCCAGGCGCTGGGTCTGTTGGTCGCTGATCGCCAGGTCGCTGCGCATCTGTTCGATGGCGTGAAACAGGCTATCGAGTTGTTCGCGGTTGGTGTCGGCACCCCTGGCGATTTCCCCTACCTGGCTTTCGACGCCGGCAGCCAGACGCGCAATGTTCTCCAGATGCTGACCGGTGTGCTCGACCTGCTCGACACCGGTGTCGAGGTCGCTGGACAGTTGGCGGATCTGCTCCACCACTTGCGAGGTGCGTTGCTGAATATCAGCGACCATTTCCCCGACTTCGCCAGTAGCCGTCGCAGTACGCGCGGCCAGACCGCGAACCTCATCGGCCACCACCGCAAATCCGCGACCATGCTCCCCGGCCCGCGCCGCCTCGATAGCCGCGTTCAATGCCAGCAGATTGGTCTGGCTAGCGATGGACTGAATCACCAGGGTGACCCGCTGGATATCATCACTGCGCAGGCTCAGGGCTTCGATCAGTTCACGGCTGTTACTGGCGCGCTGACTGAGTTGATGCATACGGGCGATGGACTCGATCAGTTCCGTACGCCCTGCCGCGCTGCTCCGATGGGCCTCGCTGGCCGCACTGAGGGCTTCCCGGCTGAGTGTCGAGGTGGCTTGTTCGGTCGCGATCATCACTTCGGCGTTGCTGACAATCTGCGCCGCGGCACCGAGCTGCGATTGCAGTTTGTCGGCCAGTTGCTTGACCGAAAAGGCCACACCGGCGGCGGACAACGCGTTATGACTGGTGGTGTAGGAAAGATCGCGAGTCAACTCGGCAATCGCGCTGGCGCTGTCGACGGGGGTTGCTTCAGGGGTAGCGCGCGAGCGCAAGCGAGGTACCCAGATCACCAGCACCGCCAATGGCAGGCCAAGGTAAAGCGACCAGCCGCCCAGCGTCATGCCGCACAACAAGAGCATCAGGGCGATGCTTTGCAGAGTCGGCGTCAGCCAAAGGTTTTTCGGCAAAAGCACGGGGGCAGACACTGCTGCCACCACAGATCCGTCACGCGTCATCTTCGTCATCCCCCGAGTCATTCTAATTGTTGTATCGGCATTAAACGCCACTACAAGGCCATTATCTATGGTCCATTAGTAGTGGGCCTTGCAGCAGATCAATAGAAGTGCGCGGGTTTTTCGCAGACGAAAAAAAGCATCGCGGGCAAGCCTTGCTCCTGACAGGAGTGAGGCTTGCCCGCGATGCGGGGCGTTACGAAATCAGGCCTGACGCTGGTGCTTGTCGATCTGTTCGTGACGCTCTTGAGCTTCGATGCAGTACTTGGTGGTCGGGCTGATCAGCAAGCGCTTCAGGCCAATGGCCTCGCCGCTGTCGTCGCACCAGCCAAAGCTGTCTTCCTTGATGCGTTCCAGAGCCTGTTCCAACTGAGGCAGCATGCGCTGGTCGCGATCGATCGCGTTCACCAGCCAGGTGCGCTCTTCTTCAACAGAAGCGGCGTCGGCCGGATCGGCCGGGGTGTCCAGGCTTTCGATGGCGATGCGGTTCTGTTCTATGCGCTCATGAGTTTCGACTTTCATGTTCTGCAACAGCTCAGAGAAAAAAGCATGTTGCTCGGCATTCATGTAGTCATCCGCCGGCATGGCCAGCAACTTGTCCTTTGTCATTGATATCTCTATAAAAAAACGTGCATTAAGGCGAATTAGGGAGCGTTCCGGCAGACCTGGGTCGGCTATCGGAACGGCGCCGTGTAATTCCAAGCGCCACCCGGCACTCAATTTACGAGGGGCGGCAGTCTAAGGCCGACTTGAGGCCTCAGCAACTGAAAAGACAGCGAATTTGTCCGACAAAGCCCTGAAAGTGCTCTATGGCAGTCTTTGCGGTGGTTATCGGAGTGCGTTTATAGCAAGAAATTCAATCGAGCGGCTGTATATAGAAGACAAACGGCTGCGCCACGCGGGTCAGGCGTGGCGCATTGGCTGCTTTATCTGAGGCTCAACGCTTGAGTTTGCGCTTGTTGCGGTACTGATCGATGACCACTGCGACCACGATGATCAGGCCTTTGATGATGTCCTGAATGTAAGCATCGACGCCGACGAAGGTGAAACCGCTGGCCATGACCCCGAGGATCAGTGCGCCGATCACCGTGCCGGTGATGCGCCCTACTCCGCCGGCCAGGCTGGTGCCGCCGATCACGGCTGCGGCAATCGCGTCCAGCTCATAAGACATGCCCATCCCGGCCTGCCCGGTCGCGGCCCGTGCCGACGCCACCACACCCGCCAGGCCTGCCAGCAACCCGGCGATGCTGTAGACGATCACCAGATGCCGCTTGACGTTGATCCCCGAGGTACGCGCCGCCTGCATGTTGCCGCCGATGGCGTAGGTGTACTTACCGTACTTGGTGTAACGCAGGGCGATATGAAAAATCACCGCGACCACCAGGAAAATGATCACCGGCATCGCGCCGTGTCCGATCGCCGTGTAGGAATCCGAGAGCATGCTCACCGGCTGGCCTTCGGTGTAGTAACGCGCGAGGCCACGAGCCGAGACCATCATGCCGAGGGTGGCAATGAACGGCGGGATACCAGTGATGGCAATGATGCTGCCGTTGATCGCACCCGCCAGCAGCCCTACCCCGAGCCCGGCAATCACCGGAATCCACACTGGCAAGTCAGTCAGCGACGGGAACACCGCCCGGGCGAAGTCCGACGTCTGGGCCAGACTGGCAGCGATCATCGCCGACAGCGCCAGCACCGAGCCCGAGGACAGGTCGATACCCGTGGTGATGATCACCTGGGTCACGCCGATCGCCAGCAGACCGATGATCGACACCTGCAGGATCATCAGCACCAGACGCTGGGAGTTCATCAGGAAGCTCTGGTCGCGCACGATCCAGCCAAACACTTCAAAGACCAGGCCGATGCCAATCAGCACCAGGAAAATACTCAACTCGGTCGGAAAGCGCCGGCGACTCTTGACCGGTGCCGTTGCTGGCTTGTTTTCCAGTATCGCGTTCATAAACACTCACCCTTCTAATGAATTCCGGCATCGAATACATACCCTGTGGCCAGTGATTGCCTGTGGCGAGGGAGCTTGCTCCCGCTGGACTGCGCAGCAGTCCCATTCTTTTGGGGCCGCTTCGCGACCCAGCGGGAGCAAGCTCCCTCGCCACAAACAAGCTCCCCCGCCACAGGACTGTGTTCACACTCGAATTAATGACACTGGGACATACCCGAGGCCAATTGCATCACTCGTTCCTGGGTCGCTTCGCTGCGGTCGAGAGTGCCCATCAGGTCGCCCTCGTGCATGACCATCACCCGGTCGCTCATGCCGAGCACTTCCGGCAGCTCCGAGGAAATCATGATCACCGCCATGCCTTCGCTGGCGAGGCAGGAAATGAGCCGGTAGATCTCGGCCTTGGCGCCGACGTCGATGCCGCGGGTCGGCTCGTCGAGAATCAGGATCCGTGGATTGGTCATCAGCCAGCGAGCCAGCAAGGCCTTCTGCTGATTACCGCCGGACAAGGTGTCGATGCACTGCTCCAGCGACGGGGTTTTCACCCGCAGTTTCTTGCACATGTCTTCGCACAAGACGCGCAGGGCTTTTTGCTGGATGAAACCGTGGCCGGCGTAATGCGGCAGCACTGCCATTTCCATGTTCTCCAGCACCGACAGGCACGGGAACAGGCCGCTGAGCTTGCGATCTTCGGTCAGTAGCGCGAAGCCCTTCTCGATCGCCATGTGCGGATCGCTGATGCGCACCACTTCGCCGTCGAGACGAATCTCGCCACCGTCGCTCGGGGTGATGCCGAAAATCGCTTCGGCAACGTTGGTGCGTCCTGAGCCCATCAACCCCGCGATGCCGAGGATTTCGCCAGCGTGAAGGTCGAAGGAAACATCCTTGAAAATGCCGTCCAGTTTCAGGTCACGCACAGATAGCAACAGATCGCCGATCGGCTTTTCACGCACCGGGAACAACTGGCTCAGCTCGCGGCCGACCATCATCGAAATCAGGCTGTCGCCGTCCATGCTGTCGGCCCGTTGCAGGCCGATGTAGGCGCCGTCACGGAACACCGCCACTTCATCGGCGATGCTGAACACTTCGTTCATTTTGTGGGTGATGTAGATGATGCCTTTGCCCTGACTCTTGAGGTCGGCAATGATCGAGAACAGGTGCGCCACTTCCTTGTCGGTGATGGCCGAGGTCGGCTCATCCATGATCAGGATGTCGGAATCGTAGGACACAGCCTTGGCGATCTCGACCATCTGCCGTTCGGCGATGCTCAGGTTGCCGACCTGTTCTTCCGGATCGAGGTTGATCCGCAGGCGTTCCAGCAGTTTCGCCGTGCAGCGATGCATTTCGCGGTGGTCGATCATGTGGAAACCGTTGAGCTGCTCACGGCCGATCCAGATGTTCTCGGCGATGCTCATGTGCGGCATCAGGTTGAGTTCCTGGTGAATCATCGCGATCCCGGCCTGGAGCGCAGCCAATGGCGTTTCGAACACCACCGGTTTGCCTTTCAGGCGAAGTTCACCGGCGTCCGGCTGATAGATGCCGGCAATGATTTTCATCAGGGTGGATTTGCCGGCGCCGTTTTCGCCCATCAGGGCCAGCACGGAACCCGGGCGTACCCGAAGCTGCACATCGGACAAGGCCACCACACCGGGAAAACCCTTGCTGACGTTGATGATCTCCAGCAGGTACGGCTCATCGACAGGAGTTGCAGCTGGCTGGATACCCACCAACGGGGTGCTCGAAGCAGTCGCTGAAGCGAACATGATCAGGTACTCCATCAGCAAGGTCGCGGTCGCAACCTTGCGTGTTTATTGTTGTTATTGAACGGGCGGGCTATTTGAACGTGTCGACGTTTTGCGGGGTGATCAAGCGGTATGGCACCCAAACGGCCTGTTCAACCGGCTCGTTCCTGGCCATTTTCACGGCGGTGTCGATCGAACCATCTGCCTGACCTTTGGCGTCCTGAAATACTGAGACCGCCATGCTGCCTTTCTTGATCGCGTTCAACCCGTCGGGCGTGCCGTCGACACCGGCGATCAAAACGCTGCCTTTGTCGACACCGGCCTGACTCAGGGCCATGGCGGCACCGATGGCCATTTCGTCGTTGTTGGCCACGACTGCATCGAACTTGCGGCCCTGGGTCAGCCAATCGTTGACCAGGGTCATGCCCTTGTCCCGCGACCAGATGCCGGTCTGCTCTTGCTCGATCTTGATGTTCGGGTATTTGGCCAGAACGTCTTTGACGCCCTTGGTGCGGTTGGTGGTGGAGTTGTTCGCGAGGTCGCCCAGCAGAATCACGATGTCGCCCTTGCCGCCCATTTTGTCGGCCAGGTACTGCATCTGCATTTCACCGGCCTCCAGGTCGTTGGAGGCGACAGTCACCACGCCTTTGGGCAGCTTCAGGTCATCGGGGCGGCGGTTGACGTAGACCAGCGGAATGCCGGCCTTGACGGCGGCTTCAGTGATTTTTTTGGTGGCGGCGGTATCCACCGGGTTGACCACGATGGCATCGACCTTCTGGCTGATGAAGCTTTCTACCTGGCTCAACTGTTTGACCACGTCGCTGCGGGCGTCTTCGAATTGCAGCTGTACGCCCTCGGGATAGGACTTGGCTTTCTTGTCCATGGATTCGCGCAGATAGGTGAGCCAGGTGTCATCGAATTGGGACATGCTGACGCCGATCTTCATATCGGCGAGCGCCGCGCCACTGGCGAACATCAGGGACAAGGCAAGTGAGGCGAAGCGGATCTTGGTCTTCATGAAAAGTCTTTCTCCACATTCTTGTTGGTTTTATGGATGAGGCGTGACGATTTCAGTAAGCAGGCAAGCGGGAAAAGAGTTGAAACAGGTAGCGAGGCAGGTCGCTGAAAATGACTTTATTGGAATTTAATTTCCATATCAACTCATTTTAGAATTTTATTCTAAATTTATTCCATGGCTCTTGAAGGGGCCCAATTCCACCACTTGATGCCGCTCGGCGCTCAGTCGCGCAGCGTCTAGTACACGGGTGGTCGCCAGTGCATCACGGGCATCCACGGGCAGTGGGCCACCGCTCTGTAACGCGGCTTGTAGCTGTAAATAGAACTGATTCCAGCAACCGCGCTCGGAGGGAACCCGCTCGCGCACCTCACCCTGTTCGAACCAGCCCCAGCGGCGATGCTCTTCAACACCCCAGCGCTCACCTTCGGATTTCGGCGAGAGCCCGGCGAGTGCCGATGCTTCTTGCCCGTCCAAACCATCGACGCTGTAACAACCTTGGGTGCCGGTCACCCTAAAGCGCGGGCCGGGGGTGTTTTGCAGGCAACTGCCACCCAGGTGGGAGGTGACGCCACTGGCATGAGTCAGGGCTATAAAGAAGCCGTTATCGAAGACCTGGCTTTTTTCCAGATAATCCAGTTCGGCGTAGACCCGTGTCACCGGGCCGAACAACAGCAACGCCTGATCCACCAGATGGCTACCCAAGTCGCGAAGGAAGCCCCCGCCGCTGCCGTTGTTCACCGCCTGTGGCGAGTAACGCTCGATCCGCGACTCGAAACGGGTGACCTTGCCTAGCGCACCGGACTCGATGAGTTTGCGCACGGTCAGGAAGTCCGAATCCCAGCGACGGTTCTGGTAGACGCTGAGCTGCACGCCCTGGCGCTCGGCCATGGTGATCAGGGTTTGGGCTTGCTGCGCATCAGCGGCGAACGGTTTGTCGCTGACCACCGCCACCCCGTGTTCGATGCCATCGAGCACCAGCGCCGGACGGCCCTTTAGCGGTGTGGACACCACCAGCACATCGATCCCGGCCTCCACCAGTTGGCCGATGCTGTCGAACGCGGGCACTCCTGGGTGCTCGGCCGCCAGCAACTGTCGGCGTTCCGGTGAACGGGTGACCACACCCACAAACGTCGCCGCCGGCAAACTGCTGATCAGCGGAGCATGGAAAAACCGGCCGCCATGGCCGTAACCGACAAGTCCGATACGCATGTGTGCATTCCTTCTTATTGTTATGTAACCGCGGGCTTAGCCCTGTAGGAGCGAGGCTTGCCCGCGAAGGCGGCGGCACAGTCAACATTGATGTCCTCTGACACAGCGCCTTCGCGGGCAAGCCTCGCTCCTACAGGGGATCCGGGTTAGCCGTAGAAGTGTGGGCGGTCAGGGAGAGCTACTTTTACGATCTGGCCGCTGTTTTGCGCTTCGATGCACGCATCTGCTGCGACAGCGGCGGCGAAGCCGTCCCATGCCGATGGGCCGCCAACCTGGCCAGCGCGCACACCATCAATGAACGCCTGCAACTCAACGTCGTATGCAGCAATAAACCGATCCTTCCAGTCCATCAGTATCGCGTTGGACAACTTCGCGCCGCTGCGCAACTGAACCTGCGACGGCTCCGGCAGTTTGGCGATGCCAGTCTCCCCCACCACTTCGCACTGGATGTCGTAGCCGTATTGGCAGTTAACAAACACTTCCACGTCGATGCGCGTGCCCTTGGCGGTTTCCAGCAGCACGATCTGCGGGTCTTTCAAATGCGCGAGCGCCTTGCTGCTCTTGCGTGGGAACACCACTTGCACCGACACGTAATCGTCGTCGAGCAACCAGCGCAACACGTCCAGTTCATGGATCAGGGTGTCGGTGATCGCCATGTCGGTCTTGTAGTTTTCACCCACGGTCGGGTTGCGGTGCGCGCAGTGCAACATCAGTGGCTCACCAATCTGACCGCTGTCGATCACGGCTTTCAGTGCCCGATAACCT
This sequence comes from Pseudomonas silensiensis, assembly GCF_050434865.1. Taxonomy (NCBI): domain Bacteria; kingdom Pseudomonadati; phylum Pseudomonadota; class Gammaproteobacteria; order Pseudomonadales; family Pseudomonadaceae; genus Pseudomonas; species Pseudomonas silensiensis. The sequence continues at coordinate 119,783 of NZ_JBNDJH010000013.1, read as the reverse complement.
TCGTCATATGGGCGCATGAAACCGACCTGGACCAAGCGTTTGCCGTGGGCCACTTCGGCCTCGACGATTTTGCGGCAGCCTTCAGCGGTGACCGCCAGCGGTTTCTCGCAGAACACCGGTTTACCCGCGGCAATCGCCGCCAGCACGAACTCTTCGTGGCTCGGGCCCCAGGAGGTGACGAGGATCGCTTCGACCTCCGGCGCCTTGATCAACGCGTGGCCGTCGGGATAGACCTCGGCGGTCAGCTTCAGGTCGGAAACGACCTTCGCGGCTTGCTGCAAATTGATGTCGGTCACAGCAACCACCTGGCTGTTGAGCAAGGTCTGGCTGCAACGACGAATGTGATCCTGGCCGATGGCCCCGGTACCGATGACGCCAAGCTTCAAAGACATTTAATGACTCCTGGATTTGTTGTTGTTCGTTCAGGGCAATCAGTACTGACGGGCCTTGGCCAGTCGTTCATTCAGGGTCTTGGCCACCGCATCGGTGCGGGCGCTGGTGGAGACTTGCGCCACGCCGACCCGCCACCACGACAGGTAGCCGTGAATCATGGTTTTGGGCAGCACCTTGATGTCGATCAGCGTCGACACCGTCTGCAAGCGCGCATCGACCAATGCCGCTTTGAGTTCTTCGACCGTGTTCACCTTGTAGGTCTTGCAGCCATAAGCCGCCGCGCTCATGGCGAAATCCACCGGCACGAACCCGCCGTCGAGCTTGCCGGTTTCCGGGTTGCGGAACCGGAACTCGGTGCCGAAGCTGTCCATGCCGTTGCCCATCTGCAGGTTGTTGATGCAACCGAAGGTCATGTTGTCGAGCAACACCACGTTGATCTTGCGTCGCTCCTGAATCGAGGTCGCCAGCTCCGAGTGCAGCATCATGTAAGAGCCGTCGCCGACCAGCGCATAGACCTCGCGATCCGGCTCGGCAAGTTTCACACCCAACGCGGCGTTGACCTCGTACCCCATGCAGGAATAGCCGTACTCGACGTGATAGGTGTTCACCCCCTTGCTACGCCAGCTGCGCTGCAAGTCACCGGGCAGACTGCCGGCGGCGGCGACGATCACAGCGTCATCGGCGAGGTTTTCATTGAGCACACCGAGCACGCGGCTCTGGGTCAGGCAGGAACCGGTCAGCTCGATGAATTCGCGCAGCACCGCCGGGTCCATGTGGTCGTTGATTTCCGGGATGAAGTCTTTGCTCTGGTATTCGACCTGATAGATGCGGTCGACTTCCTCGTCCAGTTGCGCCTTGGCCTGGCGCGGTTGATCACCCCACGCAGAACGGTAACCGCCCAAGGCTTCAGCCAAGGCTTGCAGCCCGACTTTGGCGTCCGCCAACAGTTGCACCCCGTCGAGTTTCAGGGCATCGCAGGGGCTGATATTGAGGTTGAGAAATTGCACGTCCGGATGCTGGAACAGGGATTTCGACGCGGTGGTGAAATCGCTGTAGCGGGTGCCGACACCGATGATCAGATCCGCATCCCTGGCCAACAGATTCGCCGCCAGGCAGCCAGTTTCGCCAATCCCGCCAACGTTCAGCCGGTGACTGGACACCACCGCACTCTTGCCGGCCTGGGTTTCGGCGAAGGGGATATCGAAGCGCTCGGCAAACGCCTGCAACGCCGCGTTGGCACCGGAGTACCTGACCCCGCCACCGCAAATAATCAGCGGCTTGCGCTTGCCTTTGAACAGCGCCAGCGCATCACCGAGCATCGCTTCAGTCGGCGGACGACGCTCGATGCGGTGCACGCGTTTTTGCAGGAAGTAATCAGGGTAGTCGTAGGCTTCGGCTTGCACGTCTTGCGGCAAGGCCAGGGTCACCGCGCCGGTTTCGGCGGGGTCAGTGAGCACGCGCATGGCGTGGATCGCCGCCGTCATGAGTTGCTCGGGACGGTTGATGCGGTCCCAGTATTTGCTCACGGCCTTGAACGCGTCGTTGGTGCTGATGCTCAGGTCGTGGAACTGCTCGATCTGTTGCAGCACCGGGTCCGGCTGGCGGCAGGCGTAAACATCGCCGGGCAACAGCAGCAAGGGAATGCGGTTGGCGGTCGCCGTCGCGGCGGCGGTCAGCATGTTCGCCGCGCCTGGGCCTACCGATGAAGAGCAGGCGTAGATCTTGCGCCGCAGGTGTTGCTTGGCGAAACCGATGGCCGCGTGCGCCATGCCTTGCTCGTTGCGACCCTGATGGACGATCAGGTCGCCGCTGTCCTGTTCCAGGGCTTGCCCAAGACCCAGCACATTGCCGTGGCCGAAAATGGTAAAGATCCCGGCGACGAACTTGCTTTGAACCCCATCGACCTCGATGTACTGGTTATCGAGGAATTTCACCAGGGCCTGGGCCATGGTCAGTCTTGTTGTGGTCATAACCGCACCTTTCAGGCCAAAGAGTTCTTCAGGTGATCCATGCTCGCGCCGATCGCCTGCTGGATATCCGCCAGGCCATGGACGCTGTCGGCAAACGGTTCGAACGACAGGTAGCCGCTGTATCCGCTGCTGAGCAAGGTGTCGATTTGCGCCGCGTTGCCGAGGATGTCGCCCTCGCCCACCAGCACCCGGTGGCCGTCGCGAATGCTCGCCAGTGGTGCCTCCGCATCCTCGACACCGGAGATGTGTACCAACCCGGTCAGCTCGGGGAAGAACTCATGCTCGCTGGCCAGGTGATGGTGAAAGGTGTCGTGAACCAGCCGGAACACATCCAGCCCGCCGATGGCCTTGATCGCGTCCACTGCCGTGCGCTTGCGGCGCAGCGAGCACTCTTCGAAACCCAGCGGCTCGATGAAACCGAGAATGCCGTGATCGCGCAGGATCGGCGCCAGTTCAGTCAACGCCGTGCGCAAACCCGAAGCACGTGCGGCCTCGGTACGCGGGTCAGCACGGTCATTGAGCGGGCACATGACCAGCCCTTGAGCGCCACAATCACGGGCATAAGCAGCCAGCTTCAAAGCGTGCGCACGGCGCTCGTCATTCCACACATCAAACGGATACAGCGCGTTGATCGATAGCACGGTAATGCCTTGGGCGGCACACAACTCACGGACGCGCTCGGGTGCGGTGCCGTCTTCGATCTCGACGCCTTTAAGGTCGTTGCGAATTTCGATGGCGTCGGCCTTGAGGGTCACCGCCAGCTCGATGAACGCGGGCAGGGACAAACGTGGGGCGACCATACGGTTCAAGGCGAAACGCAGGGGCTTGCTCATTATTATTGTTCTCCGCACAGGTGAATTAGTTGGCCGTCGGCATGCTGAATTCAGGGCCCTTGGCGATGCTGTCGGGCCAGCGCTGCATCACGCTTTTGTAGCGGCTGTAGAAGCGAATGCCTTCTTCGCCGTAAGCGTGGTGATCGCCGAACAGCGAGCGCTTCCAGCCGCCGAAAGAGTGCCAGGCCATCGGCACCGGAATCGGCACGTTGATACCAACCATGCCGACCTTGATGGTGCGGGCGAAGGCGCGGGCGATGCCGCCGTCGCGAGTGAAACAGGACACGCCGTTGCCGAACTCGTGGGCGTTGATCAACGCGACGGCGCTGGCGAAGTCCGGCACCCGAACGATACCCAGCACCGGACCGAAAATTTCCTGCTGGTAGATGCTCATCTCGGTCGTGACGTTATCGAACAACGTCGCGCCGACGAAGAAGCCGTTCTCGGCGCCCGGCACCTTGAAGTTACGGCCATCAACGATCAGCTGCGCGCCCTGGGCCACGCCTTCGTCGATGAAACCTTCGACCTTGGCCTTGTGCTCGGCTGTCACCAGCGGCCCCATGTCGCTGTCGCCCTTCAGGCCGTTGCCGACTTTCAGTTGATCAATACGCGGCAGCAGTTTGGCAATCAGTTGGTCGCCGACATCACCCACCGCCACGGCAATCGAAATCGCCATGCAGCGCTCGCCGGCCGAGCCGTAAGCCGCACCGATCAAGGCATCCGCCGCTTGATCCAGATCCGCGTCGGGCATGACGATCATGTGATTTTTCGCCCCGCCCAGTGCCTGCACACGCTTGCCACGGGAGGTGGCTTGCTGGTGGATGTACTCGGCAATTGGCGTCGAGCCGACAAAGGAAATCGCCTCAATGTCCGGGTGTTGCAGCAACGCGTCGACCGCGGTCTTGTCGCCCTGAACCACGTTGAACACACCGTCCGGCAAACCGGCTTCGCTCAACAGGCGGGCCATCAGCAAACTGGCGGACGGGTCGCGCTCCGACGGTTTGAGGATGAAGCAGTTACCGGTGATCAGCGCCAGCGGGATCATCCACAGCGGCACCATCACCGGGAAGTTGAACGGCGTCACGCCGGCACACACGCCCAACGGCTGGCGCAGGTTCCAGTTATCAATGCCGCCGCCGATGTTGTCGCTGAACTCGGTTTTCAGCAGGTTCGGCGCACCGCAGGCGTACTCGACGATTTCGATGCCCCGGGTGACTTCGCCCTTGGCGTCCGAAAACACCTTGCCGTGTTCGCGGCTGATGATTTCTGCCAGCTCATCGTGATGCTGGTCGAGCAATTCCTTGAACTTGAACATCACCCTCGAACGGCGCAGGGACGATTGCTCGGACCAGGCCGGAAAGGCTTTCAGGGCCGAGGCGACAGCTTCGTCGACGGTCTTCTGGCTCGCCAGCCCGACGCGCGCCTGGACGCTGCCGGTGGCCGGGTTGAAGACGTTGCTGAACCGTTCGCTGTTGCTGTCTTGCACTTGACCGTGGATGTAATGGCCGATGATCGGGGCGCTGCTCATTGATCGTGTTCTCCATGCAGAGGTTGGAATTCAGGCTTTTCAGTTCAGAGATCGAGCAGCCAGCTGTGCTGCGGATCGTTATGGAACTGCCAGACACGTTTCGGGCCGGCCATCACGTTCAGGTAGTACGACTCGTAGCCGTACGGCACGCTGACCGGGTGATAGCCCTTGGGCACAACCACGAGGTCGCTGTTTTCCACGGCCATGGCTTGATCGATGCTGCGGTCATCGGTGTACACCCGCTGGAACACGAAGCCCTGGGGCGGGTTGATCTGGTGGTAGTAGGTTTCTTCAAGAAAACTCTGGTGCGGCAAATCGTCGGTGTCGTGCTTGTGCGGCGGGTAGCTCGACGAATGACCCGACGGCGTGCGCACTTCCACCACCAGCAGCGAATGGGCCGCTTCGGTGTCCGGCAAGATGTCGCAGACGTAACGCGTGTTGGCGCCTTTGCCGCGCACACTGCGCTTCATGCTGTCGGGTTTGATCAGTCGTGGGCCGAGGCCGTTGCTCGTTGAGCCGGGCGCGGCGCACACAGCAATTTGCACATCGCTGAGGGCGACCACTTGCGCCTGACTGCCGGGTGGCAAGTACGCGGCGAAGGGGGATTTGTCTTCGAACACCGACTGGCGATCGCCGATGTTGTCCCAGTCGAACGCGCCCTGCCCCGGCGCTTCGCCCTTGATGCTGACTCGACCGCTGAGCAGCACCAGGCACAGTTCTTCATCACCGGCGCAAATCGGCAGTGTTTCGCCCAGGCTCAAGCGGTAAGCGGCGAAGCCGACGTATTCCAGTTCACCTTTGCCCAGCTCGACCATGGTCCGGCCACGGGCATTGCTTTTGACCAGCAGGCTCATCGCTTAATCCTCTCGTTGAGCAGCGCACGCAAGGTGTCGTAGCCTTTTTTGGCGTAGGCATAACTCGGCGCCACCGCCGGATCCTGCTCGGCTTCGACCACCAGCCAGCCGTGGTAATCGGCCGCCAGCAGCACGTCGAGCAAGGCGCCGAAGTCGATGTCGCCATCGCCGGGCACGGTGAACGTGCCGTTGATGATGCAGTCCGGGAAGCTCCACAGGTTGTTGCGTGCCAGTTGCACCACCGGTTTGCGCACGTCCTTGAAATGCACGTGGCAGATGCGTTCGATGTGTTTGCGCAGCACCTGCAACGGTTCGCCGCCGCCCATGTAGCAATGGCCCGAATCGAACAGCAGACCGACTTCACTGCCGGTCAACGCCATCAACTTGTCGATGTCTGCCGGGGATTCGACGTAGGCGCCCATGTGGTGGTGGTAGGCCAGGCGCACGCCTTGGGACAAGGTGAAGCGCGCCAGCTCAGTGAGCTTATCGGCGTATGCTTGCCAGGCGTGTTCGGTGTGGAAACGTGGACGCTCGACCAGCGGAATGCGCTGGCCTTGAATGGAGTCGGCGACTTCACCGTACACCAACACTTTGGCGCCGTTCTTCGCCAACAGCTCGACATGACTGCCGATGGCGTCGATTTCTTCGGCCACCGAGCGGCGGGCCAGACGGCTGGAATACCAGCCGGACACCAGGGCCAAGTCGTATGGCCGCAGCACGTCACCGACGCCTTTGGCGTCCTTGGGGAATTTGCCGTTGAGCTCGAAACCTTCGTAGCCGATGTCCTTGCCTTCGCTCAGGGCGGTGCTCAGCGGCGTCTCGCCACCGAGGGACGGCAAGTCGTCGTTGCTCCAGGAGATCGGGTTGATGCCAATTCGAATAGCGGGCATGGCTGCACCTTTTATTGTTTTACCTAACCATTGAATACGACGCGAACCCTTGTAGGAGTGAGCCTGCTCGCGATAGCGGTGTGTCAGGCGCCATTTATGTTGACTGGCAGTCCGCTATCGCGAGCAGGCTCACTCCTACAGGGATTTGCGGTGTGGCGTCATGCGCGGGCTGTACGCCAGGCATCGATCAGTTCAACGAACGTGCCCTGCACCTGACGGATCAGCGCCTCGTCGTCGATTTCACCGGCCATCCACGCGCGGCTCGGCTCCTGGAATATCGTCCGGCCCACGGCGAAACCACGGCAAGTCTGGCTCTGGCTGGCCTGTTGAAACCCTTCGGCCAGTGCCGCTGCCGGTGCATTCAGCCCCAGCAACACAACGCCTCGGCAGTACGGATCACGTTCCTGAATCAGCTCGTCGAGTTGTTTCCACTCCTCGGCGCTCTGCGCTTCGATCTTCCACCACGCCGGGTAAATGCCCAGGTTGTAGAGGCGTTTCAGCGCGCGATAGAGCACGTCCGGATGGATCGAGGGATGATCCTTGGGCGGGATGATTTCCAGCAGCAGTTCATGACCACTGACCTGCGAGGCCTGGTACAAACCCTTGATCTGCGCTTCCTGTTCCAGTCGCAGCAACGGCTCATCGTCAGGGTGGAATTGCACCAGGCACTTGATGATTTGTTCCTGCGGCCAGGCGATCAGGTTGCTGCCGATGGAGCGCCCATGTTCGAAAGCCAATGGCCGCGAACCCTGCACTTCCACCGGACGCGCCACCCACCAGCCGCGACCGGTGGCAGCGTTCAGCGAGTCCTGGCCGAAGCGTTGATCGGCCAGCAGCCCGACATCGGCCTCGATGCCCTGCTCGCGCAAATCGGCTTCGACCCGCTCCACAGCCTTGATAAACAGTTGCTTGAGTTCGCCGATGGCGCTTAGGTCGCGACCGCCCTTGTGCGCAAGCTCCACCAGTTGCCCGCGATGGTCGAAAGCAAAAATGAACAGTTGCTTCCACTGTTTGCGCGGCACGCTGACCTGATGCAGACGCTGCAACACCGCGTCCTGATCCGGCCGGGTAATCGGCACCGGACTGTTGAACAGATAGTCGAGTTCGGCGCGGGTCGGCATGGCCGGCGCGCAGGCATGGCGCGACACCACCAGACCGCCACAGGCATTGGCCAACTGGCAGCAGCGCTCGTCGCTCGCATCCTCCAGCCAACCGGCGAGGAAGCCCGACATGAACGCATCGCCAGCGCCCAGCACGTTCAACACTTCCACCCGAACACCGGGATAAATCGCGCCGTCCTCAAGACGTGCCGGGATCTCCCCGTGAATCACCGTGCAGCCCTGGGGGCCGAGCTTGACCACCAGGGTCGCCGCGCTCAGGCGCCGCACATTGCGCAGCGCGGTTAGCAAATCCTCGGAGCCGCCGGCAATCAAAAACTCTTCTTCCGTACCGACGATCAGGTCGAAACGCGGGAGGATTTTCTGCACATGCTGGCTGACGTTCTGGTCGGCGACGAAACGGGTTTCACCGTCGGCCTTGCCGGCCAGGCCCCAGAGCACCGGGCGATAGTCGATGTCCAGCACCCGTTTGACGTTGTGCTTCTCGGCGTAATCCAGCGCCTGGATGCTCGCCTTGTAGACGCCGTCGGTGGAGAAATGGGTGCCGGTGATCAGCAAGGCTTTGCTGGAAGCGATGAAGGCTTCGCTGATGTCTTCGGCCCGCAGCGCCATGTCGGCGCAGTTTTCGCGGTAGAAGACCAAAGGAAAGGTTTCGCGATCCTTGAGGCCCAGCAGGACCATGGCGGTCAGGCGTTCCGGATCGACCTTGATGCCGCTGACATCGCAACCTTCGCGGGTCAGGGATTCAACGAGGAAGCGACCCATGTGGTCGTCCCCTACCCGGCTCAGCATCGCCGATTTCAGGCCCAGCCGAGCCGTGCCGAAAGCGATGTTGGCGGACGATCCACCGAGGTATTTGGCGAAGCTTGAAACATCTTCCAACCGCGCTCCGACTTGCTGCGCATAGAGGTCGACGCCCAGGCGCCCCAGGCAAATCAGATCCAATTGACGCCCACTGGCAAAACGAGTCTGGCCCATGCTGGCTCCTGTTATTTTTATCAGCCTGCGTTCGGGGCGATGGCCGCGCCGAACACTCTTGGTGGATGCAGACTAAAACGTCCGGGACCGAACAATCAATAATTATTCCAAATATTTTTTACGTGGAATATTTTTTCCAATAAACTTTGGTACAGGTGTTTCAGAGGCAGTGCATCGTTTCAGCACACCTCGTACTGACCGCAAGCTCAAGATTTTATTCCGGCCTACCCTGTAGACTGCGCACAGCCAACCTATTGTCAGGGGATGACGCTCTCTGTCCTCCCTATAAGAACAAGCCAGAAGGATTCCTTATGACCCGCACCGATCAGCCGGCGACGACCGAGAGCACGCCCGACAGCGATCTCGCCAGCCCCCCGATCAATGCCGAGCGTCTGCTGCAGCTGATCACCAATGAGTACGAAAGCCTGCCGCGCCAGCTCAAGCGCATCGCCAGTTACATGAGCCAGCAGAGCGACCGGATCATGGTCGACCGCATCAGCGACATCGCCCGCGAGTGCGAAGTGCACCCGTCGGCGATCGTGCGGTTTTCCCAGCGCTTCGGGTTCAGTGGCTTCAGCGAAATGCAGGCGCTGTTCCGCGAGGCCTATACCCACAAGACCACGCCGGTTCAGAACTACCAGCAGCGCATTCGCAGCATGATCGCCAACAAGTCGCAGAAGGCCAGCGGCGGCGACCTGGCGCGCGAGTGCATCAATGCGACCCTCTCGGGTATCGAACGGCTGGGGCTGGAACTCGATGACCAGGCCTTCGACAAGGCCGTCGACCTGGTGGTGAATGCCGACAATATCTACGTGGTCGGGGTACGCCGTTCGTTCGCGGTGGCCGACTACCTGGTCTACAACCTGCAACACACCAACAAGCGCATCCATCTGGTTTCGGGGCTCGGCGGCAGCTACCGCGAGCAGATGCGCAGCGTGCGCGCCAATGACCTGGTGATCGCCATCAGCTTCACGCCCTACGGAAAGGAAACCCAGCACTGCCTGCGCATTGCCCAGCACCATCAGGCCAAAACCCTGATCATCACCGACAGCAACCTCTCGCCCCTGGCCAAGCGCGCCAACACTGTGCTGCTGGTCAACGAAGGCAGTTCGTTTGCCTTCCGCTCGTTGAGTGCGACGCTGTGTCTGTGCCAGGCGCTGTTTATCGCCGTGGCGTATCGGCTGGAATTGAAGGTCGATGAGATTCACGAACAGGTCGGCTTCGAGGATTAGCGCCCACGCCGTTTGCAGCTCGCTGAAGCTAAACTAAGGTTGTCCATCCCGAAATGGACATCTGAAGGAGCGGTTCAATGAAGCTGATCGGTATGCTGGATTCGCCTTACGTGCGGCGCGTCGCCATCTCCGCCAAACGCCTTGGCATCCCCCTGAAACACCAGTCGGTTTCGGTGTTTCGGCATTTCGAGCAATTCCAGCAGATCAACCCGGTGGTCAAGGCGCCCACCCTGGTGCTCGACGACGGCGAGGTGTTGATCGACTCGACGCTGATCATCGATTATCTGGAGGCCTTGGCCGGTCCTGGCAACAGCCTGATGCCCGCCGATCTCGATCAACGCCTGCGCTCATTGCGCCTGATCGGCCTGGCACTGGCGGCGTGCGAAAAGTCCGTGCAGCTCTACTACGAACGCAACCTGCGGCCAGCGAACATTCAGTTTGAACCTTGGGTGGAGCGGGTCGAAGGGCAATTGGCGGCCGCCTATTCAGCGCTGGAGCGGGAGCTGGAAATGCAGCCGCTGAACACTGACGGGACGATTGCTCAAGACGGGATTACGCTGGCGGTGGCGTGGAGTTTCACCAATCTGGTGGTGCCGGATCAGGTGGATGTGAATCGGTTTCCACAGATCAGTGCGTTTACGGCGTATGCCGAGGGGCTTGAGGAGTTTGTCAGTACACCGATTGAGTGATCTTTTGACTTTGCTTCGTCCCCCAAAACGCAAAACGCCGCTTCTACCTGAGGTAGAAGCGGCAGAGGCATATGCCTCAGCGTAAGTCAGTGCATGAACAGCGCGATCAGGATGATGATCGGGATCGGTACGCCGAGAAAGAACAGCAGTAGTGAGCGCATGGTAGTTCTCCTGGGTTAGCGAACAGGCAGTGAAGTGGTGGTTACGTAAGCGTCGGATTCCAGATACACCACGGCATCCCGACGACGGCCGCCAAAGGTGGCAGCGAGGCTGGCGAAAAACGCACCGATCAGCAGCGCAATGAACATCCACAGCGAAGTCCAGGCAGCGACTTTGGCGGCGGTATCGGCGGCTTGTTGGGCGGCGAGTTTGGCGTCGGCCACGGCTTTTTGCGTGCGGGCATACACTTCATCAACGCGACGTTCGGCGTCCGCTTGAGTGAGGTTGGTCCGTTGGGCGACCAGTTGCGCCAGGTAGGTGCGGTCTTCGGCAGCCAGTTGACCGTCGTTGCTCAGGCTGCGCACAAAGATGCGCGTCACAGTGCCATGAACGGCGTCATCACTGATCGCCGCCGGACGATCATCGCGGAACAGGCTGTCGACGAAGTAACCGTACTGATCACTGCCAGTGTTGCCGGCAGCCGTGCCAGCGGCTTGAGTCGCTGCACTCGCGGCACCGCCAACCACGCTCGCCCCGGCCTGCACGCCACCGCTGACAATGCTGCTGACCGAGCCGACGACCAATGTCGCGGTCACCAGCGTCGCCACGCACCAGGCCAGGAAGCCATGGGCGGTATCACGGAAATACACTTCATCCCCGTGCATGTTGGCCCACTTCACCCGCAGACGACCCGCGATGTAACCGCCGAGCCCGGAAGCCACGATTTGTGTCACAGCCAACCAGACAATTGTTGAAATCCCCAGGCCCTTGGCGCTTACCCCTTCATGGGCCCACGGCGATACCGCGGAAAAACCCAGGCCAAAGCCGAGCAGCACGAGAATCAACGACAACGCCGCCGCCGCAGCGGCCCCGGCGAAGATCGCGCCCCAAGACACACCCGAAAGCGTGCTTGATTCTTCTAAGGCAGGATAGAAACCATCAGAGGATCTATTCATTGTTATATCGCTCCAGGCAGGAAAGATGGTGTTACAACTCTTCAACGGAAGAAGTGCAGTCACCGTGCCAGTCGCCAACTTTAAATAAATTGCGTTTTTTCAATAAGTTATAAAGTTTGAACTTCTGATGGCCATGCAAATTGCAGGGAACCGGCATTAGCAGCGGGTTTTATGCATTGGCCGGGAGCGGCGTTTTCAATGGAAAAATCAAAAGATCGCAGCCTGCGGCAGCTCATTTCGAACGCGATCCAATGGAGCTGCCGAAGGCTGCAATCTTTTGGCGTTACGAGCCAATCTGAAGCCACCCGCCGCCCCGACCACTCGTCGCAAAACTACGCCAACCTGTTATTTCTGACAGTAGCCAACCCGCCCGCGCCCGGCCTTAAATCACTCCATCGCCTTGTACCGACCGGAGTGCCGTCATGCTCGTCCAAGCCCTGAAAAACCTCAGCCCGCTCGCCCTGCTCGCCCCGGAAATCCCCGGCGCGCTCGAACCCCGGCCACCGGCTGAGGAGTGGGGCATCAACCTCGCCGCCGCCCGGCTCAACTTTCCGGACCAGGGCCTGAAGGTCCAGATCCCGATCTGGTCGAACAAGAACCTGGGCGACAAGGTCGAGCTGCTGCTCAACAACAACGTGGTCGATCAACACACCATCAGCGCCCCCGTCGAACTGACCGAGCGCGCCACCCTGTTCGTCGCCCCGGGCCGCCTGCAGACAGGGCCCTGGACCCTGTCCTACCGGGTGACGCGGCTGCATCAGCAACCTGAACCCTTCACCCCGCCGCTCAAGCTCTACGTCAAACTCGACCTTCCCGGTGGCCAGGACACCGACCCCGATTACGGTCACTCCGAGCTGTTCATGACGCTCCTCCCACCGGAGATCGTCCAGGATGGCGTGGACAAGGACAGCGCCAAAAAAGGCGTCGACCTCCTCATCCAGGCCCGACCCGGCAGCGGCACCCACCTGCCTTACCCCAACATTGCGCTGGGCGATGTGATCACGGCGAGCTGGGGCGGCAAGCTGGTGCTGTCGGCGCCGGTCACCCAGGCGCAGATCGACACCCCGGTGAACAACCCGATCAAGGTCCACGTCGACGAACAAACCATCCTCGCGGCCGGGGACTCCGGCCTCGAAGGCCTGGCCGTCACGTTCATGGTGCGTGACCGGGTGCACAACCAGTCCGAGGACTGGTGCAAGGAAACGCGCATCGTCGTCGACACCGGCAACTCGCGGCTGGATGCGCCCATCCTCAAACAGGCCAACGGCAACGAGCTTGACCTCGACACGCTGGGCGATGAAGCACTGGACTTGCAGGTCTGGGCGGCGTCGGCCGAGTTCCGGCAGGACGATGTCATCATCATGAACCTCAAGGGCACCACCCTCGACGGTGACGCCATCGACCTCAAGGTGCGCCAACCCATCGAGAAAAAACCGCCGGTGGTGGTCGAGGTGCTGCTGTCCAACGCCGCCGCCCGGGCCCTGGCAAAAACCCAAGGGGTGTTTTCTTACGAACTGGAACGCGCGGGCGTGATCATCCAGCGCTCCAAAGGTCGCTTCATCAACATCGTCGGCGAACCCAAACGCCTGGCGGCGCCGCTTGCCGAGGACGCACAGCACGGCGCCCTCGACCCTGACCTGCCGAACACCCGTATTCGCATTCCGTTTGACCCGCTCATTCAGGCCGGCATGGCGATCGACCTCAAATGGTTCGGCAAGCGGCCCGATCAGACCATTTACGACCCGCAACTGAAGTGGTTCCCTCTCAGCGAGGAGGAAGCCCATGATCCCGAGGGCTTCCTCGTCACCGTCGAGGGCGAACACCTCAAGACCCTCGAAGGCGGCACGCTGGAGTTGTGGTACATCCTGCTCAGTGAGGAAGCGGACACGATCGTCAAGCGTGAATCCTTGCACGCCACGCTGTTGAACGTTGGCGAGCCACAGTTCGAACTGGTCAAACCCATCGTCCTCGGCGAGAAGGACGGCAGGCTGGAACCCAAGGACCTGCCCGGCGGCGTCAGCAAACTGACCGCGCCACGGCCTGTCGCGAAACCGACCCAGGCCAAGGATGTGGTGACCTACACCTGGACCGGCGAAGTGACCGGCAAGAAGGAAAACTCGATCACCCTCACGGCACTGTCCAAGGACAAAGACGTGCCTTTCACTCTCAACGCGGCGTTCGTGGCTGAACACATCGAACCCAATCGTGGGAAAAAGGTGAGCGCGAGCTACCGGATCTGGCGCGCGGCGACGAATGAGACGAGTTATTCGAATGCGTTGGAATTTGTGGTGGGTGAAGCGCTGAGCCTGGATCCGCCGACCATTGTGTCGGTGAAAGGCTCGCCCAGCGGAGTCGATATTCCTCCGGGAGGCACCACCGTGGAAACCGCGGTGACCCTGAGTGGCAAGGCCAGCAAAGGGCAGAAAGTCGATGTGCTCGACGGCATCAACTCCAAAGGCCAGGCGACGGCTGACCCGGTCACCGGGATCTGGACCCTGCCGGTCTCGGGGCTGAGTGCGACGCTTCACAGCTTCACCGCCAAAGCGCTGTATGGCAGCGGCACACCGTCAGCGGCGCGGACCTTTACCGTTGCCGCGCAGATCACCCCCACCCTTACCACCGTGACGGACTCCAAAGGGCCTGTTCCCGAGGGTGGCACCACCGTCGATACCGCGCTGACTCTGAGCGGCAAGGCGAGCAAGAATCAGAGAGTCGAAGTGTTGGATCACGGTGTTTCACAGGGTAGCCGACCCGTCGATGGCAACGGCGATTGGACAACAACGGGCTTTCGCACCACCGTTGGAGCGCACAGCATCACTATCAGGGGCGTTTACGGCAACCCGCAACCGGTTTCAGCACCGCCCCGAACCTTTACCGTCACCGCAGTCGTGGCGCCGACCATCAGCTCGGTCAAAGGCTCGCCGAGCGGGGTCGAGATTCCTCCGGGTGGCACCACCGTGGAAACCGCAGTAACCCTGAGCGGCACAGCCAGCAAGGGCCAGACCGTGCAGCTCCTGGACGGGACCGTCGACAAGGGCGACACCATCGCCGACCCAATCTCCGGCATCTGGATCAAAAAGGTCACCGACCTGAGCGTGGCGCCGCACAGCTTCACCGCCAAGCCGATGTACGGCAATGGCGTACCGTCTGCGGCTCGGACCTTTACGATAGTCCCGAATTTCATCGTAGATACATCACCCGTCACCCTGAACGGGCTCAACCTGACGGCTGCCCCGGAACTCAACTGGCGGCTGAGTGGTAATTATCCCGCCGGAACCACAGTTCGGCGTAGCGCCTCGGGCGGCACGCCCCCCTACACTTACTCCTCGGATAATATCCAGGTAGTGTCCGTCGACAGCACAGGCCTCATCATCGGCCACCGTAATGGCTCGACTACGATTAAGGTTCACGATGCTGGAGGGAATCAAAAAAGTATCTTAGTCAGTTGTTCCAACAATTTCGTCGTACAAGGTCATCAGTCATACGGGTATGAGCCTCGCCCGACTCCTTTCGAGACCATGAGCGCACGAATGTCCGCCGCCCAAGGCATCTCACCCACTACGGTTCCCGGATTTCTGCAAGCACTTTCCACGAAATACCTAATGGTTAATTCCGAGACGGGAACCGGGAGTAAATCAGGTTTCGGATGGCTATGCGGACCTAGTTACCCATCCCAATACGCTTCACCTGCGCGCCCGAATCGAAGAGATACGGACATTCTCAGACTGGCCGACAGTGCCGGGACGCAATGGGGGATAGCTTTCATTGTTCATTCTGGTATGGGAGACCTGTACTACGGCACGAGAAGTTATTACTGGCTTAAACCTCTGTAATACGCCCGGCTTTCAATCAATCAAGAGGACGGACCTGAATGGCACTTCCTGCTAGCTAGCTGATGATGATGATGCAAAGGGCAGACCACGATAAACCAGCCTTTGAAAGGGCAATCAAAGCCTGGTTTATAGTTAATCCTGACGACCTACAAAAACAGCGAGAGGGATGTGGAATATCGGAAATATCCCATGGAACATTACCGCACAAAGGAGGAAGTGTTTTTGCGCACGCTGGATGAGTTGCTGCAACAGCGAACTTATCCGGTGGCCGATCATGTGAGCCTGGCGGATATGCCACTGGCGCCGTTCATACGCCAGTTCGCGCATGTCGACCGCGAGTGGTTTGCGCAGACGCCTTCTCGGCATCTGTAAGTGTGGCTTCAAGTGATTCTGGAATCCACGTTGTTCAGCGCCATCATGGCCAAACAACCAACCTACCCCCATCCCCGGAGCTGCCGCAGCCTGTGATCTTTTCGATTCACATGAAGTTTTATTTAGAAAGCCTGCCATCATTTCTTGGCAAAATGCCGCTCAACGTTGAGTACTCCTAATCAGGCCCGCCCTATGACCCGCATCTTGACCATCGAAGACGACGCCGTGACTGCCCGGGAAATCGTCGCCGAACTGAGCAGCCACGGGCTCGACGTGGATTGGGTCGATAACGGCCGCGAAGGTCTGGCGCGCGCAGTCAGCGGCAATTACGACTTGATCACCCTCGACCGCATGCTGCCCGAGCTCGATGGTCTGGCGATTGTCACCACGTTGCGGACCATGGGTGTGGCCACGCCGATTTTGATGATCAGCGCCCTCTCCGACGTCGATGAGCGTGTGCGCGGCTTGCGCGCGGGCGGTGACGACTACCTGACCAAACCGTTCGCCACCGATGAAATGGCCGCTCGGGTAGAAGTCCTGCTGCGCCGGCAAAATACCGTGACCGCCCAGGCCACCACCTTGCGGGTAGCGGATCTGGAGTTGAACCTGATCAGCCATGAAGCCAGCCGCGACGGTCAGTTGCTGACGCTGTTGCCCACCGAGTACAAGTTGCTGGAATTCCTGATGCGCAACACCGGGCAGATTCTGTCGCGGATGATGATTTTCGAAGAGGTCTGGGGTTACCACTTCGACCCCGGCACCAACCTGATCGACGTGCACATCGGCCGGCTGCGCAAGAAGATCGACCCGCCAGGCAATGTCCCACTGATACGGACCGTGCGAGGCTCGGGTTATGTCATTGCTGAACCCCTCTAACGGCTGGCGTTCATCCAGCAGCCGTTTGCTGGCGCTCTACAGTTCGCTGTTCGTGCTCTGGAGCGGGATTCTCATGGGGGTCATGTACTACGAGGTTTCCGCTTACCTGGACAACCTGGCCAAACACTCGCTGATGCAACGTCAGCATTTGTTTTCGCACTTTCAGGGCGAACAATTGGCGGACGCCCTCGCCGTCAGCATGACCTTCGACATTCGCGGCATCGATGCTTATGGCCTGTTCGATACTCAGCACCGCTACCTCAGCGGTGCGCTGCGCCACATGCCCGAAGGCCTGCCGCTGGATGGCAAGATTCACATGCTCGACGACTGCGCCGATTCTGACGACCCAAGCCTGCCCGCCGACAGCTGCGACGCGGTAGCGACCCAGACGAAGGACGGTCGCTGGCTCGTGCTGGTGCGGGATAACGGTTCGTTGTTTGCCGTGACCCGGATCATTCTTCACGCATTGTTCTGGGGGGTGACGCTGACCATCTTGCCCGGCATCGCGGGTTGGCACCTGTTGCGGCGGCGTCCGTTGCGGCGGATTCGTGCGATCCAGGCCAGCGCCGAGGCCATCGTCGCCGGCGACCTGACCCGCCGTCTGCCGCTGTCCAATCGCCGCGATGAGCTGGACATGCTCGCCGCCATCGTCAACGCCATGCTCGAACGTATCGAACGTTTGATGAACGAGGTCAAGGGCGTCTGCGACAACATCGCCCACGACCTGCGCACGCCCCTGACGCGCCTGCGGGCGCAGCTGTACCGGATTCAGCAACAGGCTGATGAAGGTTCGACGCTGGCGGTGCAACTGGACTCAGTGCTCGGTGAAGCGGACACCCTGATGGCTCGCTTTCGAGGGTTGTTGCGGATTTCAGAACTGGAAGATCGTCAGCGCCGTTCGGGGTTTGTGCAGCTGGATCCGCTGCCGTTACTGCAAGAGCTGCACGACTTTTATTTGCCGTTGGCCGAAGAAGGCGAACTGGTTTTCAAGCTGCAACTGCCGGAGTCGTTGCCTTCGCTGAACGGTGATCGAGCGCTGTTGTTTGAGGCGGTGGCGAATTTGCTGAGCAACTCGATCAAATTTACGCCGCCGGGTGGCGAGGTGATTTTGCGTGGGATCCATGAGGGCGGGCATACGCGGATCGAAGTGCTCGATTCGGGGCCCGGAATACCTGAGAGCGAACAGGTAGCGGTGTTCCAGCGCTTCTATCGTGCCGATGGCGGCAACCAGAAAAGCGGGTTCGGGCTGGGGCTGTCGATCGTTGCGGCGATTGTCAGCCTGCATGGGTTTACGCTTGAGGTGGGCACCAGTGAACTCGGCGGTGCGCGGTTGGTGCTCGACTGCCGGCAGAGTTTGATTCCTCCCACTTGATCGTTCCCACGCTCTGCGCAAGAACGATCATGCCAAGCCCAAAACTCCTTCTTCATGCATCTGCCGCAACAACACCACCCCACTTTCCATAAACTCCGGCGACCCAGCCATCCCCGCCTCCACCGCCAATCCTTCCAGCTGCTCACGCCCGTCCAGTTGAGGAAATTCCTCAATCCGCTGCAACAACCTCCAGGCCAACGGGCTCAGTGCAGAAAACTTCACGCTCCAGTCCTCAGCCCGACGTACCAGCAACAAGGTCGGCTGAGCCGGCGCGGTCTGCGGTTGATAATCCGGCCCCACTAACTGCACCGGCCAGGCATACGCCAGCGGCCAGGCCAGCGGTGAAACCTGCAACGGTTGATCCAGCGACAACCCGGCATCGCTCAGCAGCAACGGTTCCGCCTCGGACTGCTGCAACGCCATCTCGATCCACTCGTAATGCGCCAGTTCCACCATGAACGGCGGCCACGCCCCTTCGGCCAACGCTTGCGGTTCCGAGGCCAGGAACTCGACAAACTCCTGGGCGATCTCGCCGAATTTCGGCGTGTGCGCGCGGTAGTCGCGCAGGAAAATCCGTACCAGTGAACGCCAGCGTTCATCACCGAGAATCTTGATTAACACCGGAAAGGTCCCGCTGAGCAACGACGACAGGTTCGCGAAAATCAGGTCGCGGTAAACCTGCGCCCGTGTCACGTCCATCCCGGCCGGTGGCGCGCAATGATCGGGATCGCGCAGGTAAAGGCCCAGGGTGTTTTGCTGCTGAAACAGACTCGGCTTATCCACGGTTCACCCCCTCGGTTTGCAGGCGGCGAATGGTCTGCAACTCAGCCACCAATTCGGAAAATGCCGGGAAGTTGAAATCCCGTTCCAGTAGCGTCGGCTGCGCGCCGAATCGAGCGTAAGCCTCAGCCAGCAACGACCAGACCACCGGTTTGACCGAAGCGCCGTGGGTATCGATTTTCAAGGTATCGGACTCATCGAAATGCCCGGCCACGTGCATGGCCACCACCCGGCCCGAATCGATGCCGGCCAGAAAGGTCTGCGGATCGCAACCGTGATTGATTGAGTTGACGTAGACGTTGTTGACGTCCAGCAGCAGGTCGCAATCGGCTTCGCGCAGCACCGCGTTGGTGAAGGTCACCTCGTCCATGTCTTGCTGTGGCGCGGCGTAGTAGGAAACGTTTTCCACCGCCAGGCGCCGCCCCAGAATGTCCTGGGCCTGGCGAATTCGCGCGGCGACGTGGAGCACCGCTTCTTCGGTAAAGGGCAACGGCAGCAGGTCGTAAAGGTGGCCGTCATCGCTGCAGTAGCTCAAATGTTCGCTGTACAGCGGCACGTTGTATTGATCGAGAAAAATCCGGACTTCCTGCAGAAACCCGACATCCAGCGGCGCCGGGCCGCCCAGTGACAAGGACAAGCCATGACAGGACAACGGATAACGCTCGGCCAGGGCGCGTAACGCATGACCATGAGCACCGCCGATACCGATCCAGTTCTCCGGCGCGACTTCCAGAAAATCGAAATCGCCCACGCGGGCTGCCTGAAGGTCCTTCATTAAACCGCGACGCAAACCGAGCCCGACGGTCGCCTTCGCTGATGTGATGGGGGTCTGCATGATGTCGATCTCAATGATTGTCAGAACGGAATCACAGTTAACCGAAAGGGTGTATCGGGTCTGTGTTGCGCTCCGGCAGAAAATCGCAGGGGTTGTATCGCCAGCGGGTCTGTACACACTGTGGTACAGACCCGCCGTTGCGCGTTACGCCAGGTCGTACTTCTCACGCACCAGATGGCCAATGCCCATGCGATCCAGCACGGTCATCGGGCACAGGAACGTCACGCGGACGGTGCCCGGCAAGCGGCTGATGTCGATCGAGCCGGTGATGGTCGCGCGGTTGAGCACTTCGTCGTACGGCAGACCGGTGACCGAGGCGGCGCGTTTCAAGCCGTTCTCTACCGCGACGTTGAGGTTTTCGCCGCTGCCGATAAAGGTGATCGGTCCGCTCTGCTCGATATCGTGCTGGCCCCAGCGCTCGCCCAGCTCGCGGACTTTTTGCCGCTGCAGGGCATTCATCGGCCGGGCCATGGGCGGCAAGTCGTCGAGGTTTTGCAGCAGGATCGGTCCTTCCAGCGTCAGGTTCTTCACCACTTCCACCACCACTTCGGTTTCCCCGGAGCAATCGGTGGCATGCCCGGCGATCTCGCCGTTGCCCTGCTGGGCGTGCATGTCGCCCATGTACACGCCAGCGCCTGGCACCTTGACCGGGCAGATCAACACGCAGCCCTCGCGGATCGAGTTGGTGTCCATGTGACCGTCAGTCTTGGCCGCGTGCAGTTCTTCGCGAGTCATGCCGAAACGGTGCGGTGCGCCGATCAGGTATTGGCCGAAATCGGCGCAGTTATGGGAGTCGGGCAAATCACGGGACGGCGTGGTGCCGATGTTGCCGAGGAATGGCCGCATGTGCGCCGCCACACCGGGGATGTCGGCGCGCGCCAGGGACAGGATCGAATGTTGCGCGGCGAATTCCGGCAACGCCGACATCTCGGATGCGTTGCCGGCCAGTTGATTGGCGATGTCCTGATTGACGGTCAGGCTGACCTGATTCTGCGCATCGAACACGATCACGTAGCCGTGGCTGAAGCGAAACGCGCTGACCTCGGCGCCACAGGTGTTGCAGCGAATCGCGTCCTCGCCAATGCCTTCGACATGGCTGGCCGGGTGTTCGGTGCCGCACTTGGCGCAGAATTTGGACACGAACGGATCGCCGTTGTAGCGACCTTCAACGAATTTCATCACCCCGGACGAAGTGGCGAGTGAGGTGACGCGCATGCTTTTGATTTTGATCGCCACCGCGTCGCCGATTTCCGCACCGGCGATGGCCACCGGTTGCGTCACTTCGTGGCCACCCTCGAAGGCCGGCGTGATCATCGGCCCCCAGCAGCCCGGCGGTGTACCGGTGATCAGGGTGCCGCCGTCGGCCAGTGGCCCGAGCATCGGCTGGCTGGGGCCGATGATGCCGCTGGTGTATTGGTCGACGCGCAGGCGATTGACGGGTGTAGATTTCAGGTCGGTTTCAGGCAGGAGCGTGGTCATTGTTGTCCCCTTCACGGTGTATAGGGTGCCAAATGGCCTACGCAGTTCATCGCAGGTTTGTATCTCGCCTGTGTTCGGCAGGGCCCCTGAGTTAGCGGGCACTGTATCGACAGGCCGATTAGATACAGTGGGATACACACCACCAATCCCCTTGTAGGAGTGAGCCTGCTCGCGATAGCGGTGTGTCAGATAACACTGATGCCAACTGACACTCCGCTATCGCGAGCAGGCTCACTCCTACAGGGGATTTGTGGTGGTCAGGGGAATGGGGCTTTCGTCGCTCAAGGCAGCGGTGCACGGCCCCCGGACTAAACTTACTGCACGCAGGGCGTGCTTATCGTCCTGTTCATTCCCACGACCACCGCCCAGAGGTGAACGCCTCGAAAAACAAGGCCTCTGGACCCTGATCCTGCTGAAGGAGCACACGTGATGGACGAGGCCAGACTCAATGATTTCATGGGCAAACTGGTGAACGACATGGGCGGCGCGGCGATGCTCGCCAACGTCATCCTTGGCGAAGAGCTCGGACTGTACCGGGCCATGGCCGACAGTCAGCCAATCACCCCTGAAGCCCTCGCCGACAAAACCGGCTGCAACACCCGCCTGCTGCGCGAATGGCTCAGCGCCCACGCCGCTTCCGGTTACATGGAACACCGCGACGGCCAGTTCCGGCTGCCTGAAGAGCAGGCCCTGGCGTTGGCGATCGAAGACTCACCGGTCTATATCGCGGGTGGTATCGGGGTGGTTGCATCGTTTTTCCATGACAAGGACAAACTGGTCAGCGCCATGCGCGGCGACGGTGCCCTCGCCTGGGGCGATCACCATCCGTGCATGTTCAGCGGCACGGAGCGGTTCTTCCGGCCCGGTTACAAAGCACACTTGGTCGCCGAATGGCTGCCGGCGCTCGAAGGCGTGGTCGCCAAACTGGAGGCTGGCGCCAAGGTGGCCGATATCGGCTGCGGCCATGGCGCATCCACCGTGATCATGGCCCAGTCGTTTCCGGATTCGCGGTTCGTCGGTTTCGACTACCACGCGCCCTCCGTCACCGTCGCCACGCAGCGCGCCGAAGAAGGTGGCGTGGCCGGGCGTGCGCGGTTCTTCCAGGGCACGGCAAAAAGCTTCCCCGGCGATGACTATGACCTGGTGTGCTATTTCGACTGCCTGCACGACATGGGCGACCCGGTGGGCGCGGCGAAACATGCGTATGACGCACTGAAACCGGATGGCACGGTGCTGCTGGTGGAACCGTTCGCCAACGACAAGCTCGACGACAACGTCAACCCGGTTGGCCGCTTGTTCTACGCCGCCTCGACCTTCATCTGCACCCCGAACTCGCTGTCCCAGGAGGTCGGCCTCGGGCTTGGTGCCCAGGCTGGCGAGGCGCGTTTGCGCAAGGTCTTCACCGAGGCGGGGTTCAAGACGTTCCGACGGGCCACGGAAACGCCGTTCAACCTGATTCTGGAGGCGCGTAAATAGGTGCCGGATCATCACCCGGACGGGCAACCTGTCCGGGTGTCTGGCAAATGCTACCCTGCAAACACTCATGGCCCTCCGGAGTGTTGAACATGCTCGACAGCCTCATCCGCGAACAACTCGACCGCCTTCAGCAGTTAATGGCTGACCAGACGTTTGTGGTCCTGACCGGCGCCGGCATCAGCACTCCGTCGGGCATTCCGGACTACCGCGACAACCAGGGCGTGCGGCGTGGCCGGCAACCGATGATGTATCAGGAGTTTCTCTCCGCCCCCGAATCCCGGCGTCGCTATTGGGCGCGGGCGATGCTCGGTTGGCCGCGAGTACGCCAGGCCCAGCCAAACGTGGCCCATGAGGCCTTGGCCCGTTTGCAAAGTTCGCAGCAGATCAGCGGGCTGATCACTCAAAACGTCGACACCCTGCACGACCAGGCTGGCAGCCATGACGTCATCGAACTTCACGGCAGCCTGCACCGGGTGTTGTGCCTGGACTGCGGAAAACGCAGCGAACGGGATTCGATCCAGCAACTGATGGAAGCGCAGAATCCGTACCTGGCCGGGGTGGATGCGGTGCAAGCGCCGGATGGCGACACGCTGCTGGATGCGGCGTTTGAGGCGCGGTTTCAGGTACCGCATTGCCCGCATTGCGCGGGTGAGCGGATGAAGCCGGACGTGGTTTTCTTTGGCGAGAATGTGGCACAGGTGACGGCGGCCAAAGCGATGGCGGCGGTCGAAAAGGCTGCGGGATTGCTGGTGGTGGGGTCTTCGTTGATGGCGTATTCGGCGTTTCGGTTGTGTCGGGCCGTGGCGGATCAGGGGAAACCGTTGATTGCGATTAATTTGGGGAAGACTCGGGCGGATGACCTCCTGGATTTGAAGATTGAGGGGTCTTGTGAACGGCTTTTGCCGGAATTGGTGCAAAGGCTGGATCGATGATGTCTTGAGCTCGGGGTTCGACTTTAGATCCACCCCTCACCCCAGCCCTCTCCCCAGCGGGGATAGGGGGAAAGGGGGCAGATCTCCAGTGCTTTCAAGTCCTGAGTTCGACTCGTTATCTCAGGTCGATGTAACTCCCGAGAACACCTCGGTCAGTCCCCTCGCCCCTCTGGGGAGAGGGTTAGGGTGAGGGGTGGTTCTCTCAGAATGTCGAATAAAGCCTGCGCCGCCGCCGACAACTCAACCCCAGGCTTGGTCAACACCCCGATCGCCCGCTCCACCACCGGATCGCGCAAGGTAATGCACCGCGCCCCGAGCTCCAGCATCTGCCCGACACACAACGCCGGCACCGCGCTCACCCCCAATCCACTGGCAACCATCCTTCCCACGGTCGCCAATTGATGACTTTCAAACTCTACCGGCAACTTCATCCCACGCGCCTGCAAGTGCTCTTCGAGCATCACCCGAACCGTCGACGGACGCTGCAAGGTGATGAACGGTTCCTTAAGCAAGGTCTGCCAGTCGATGTCTTCCCGTTCGGCAAAAGGAGAATCCTTCGGCACCACGGCAACGAAACGATCCATGTACAACGGCGTGAATGCCAGCGACGAACTCTGATTCGGTTCAAACGCCACCCCCAGCTCAACCTGCCGGTCACGCACCATCTCCAGCACCTGCTCGTTGATCACGTCATTCACCGTGACGTTGACCTTGGGATAGCGCGCGCGGAAGGTTTTCAGGATCGGCGGCAGCAGGTTGCCGGCAAATGAGGGCATCGCCGCCAACGTCACGCGACCGCGCTGGAGGGTGAAGCGTTGGCGCAGCTCATCCTCGGCATTGTCCCAGTCAGCGATCAGGCGACGTGCCAAAGGAACCAGCGATTCTCCCTCCGCCGTCAGCGCGACATTGCGCGTGTTGCGGGTGAACAGGCGCCCGCCCAGCCCCTCCTCCAGCGCCTTGATGGTCAGGCTCAGCGCCGATTGCGACAGGTGCAACCGCTCGCAGGCCACGGCAAAACTCAAACTCTGGGCCACGGCCAAAAATGCCCTGATCTGCTTGACTGTCATGACCACTGGCTCCAACGTAGTACGGATGGTTGATTGGTGAGTTTTATCTATCAATCAACCTTAAAAATCAACTTAACAAATGAATTCTTCAGCGAGACACTCCTATCCCATACGGCTAGCCAGCCGCCCACAAAGAATAAAAGAGGTGCATATGGCAGGTTTCGACAAGCGCGTGAGTTCCTACGAGGAAGCCCTTGCAGGTCTTGAAGACGGCATGACCGTGATCGCCGGCGGCTTCGGCCTGTGCGGAATCCCGGAAAACCTCATCGCCGAGATCAAGCGCAAAGGCACACGCGACCTCACCGTGGTGTCCAACAACTGCGGCGTCGACGGTTTCGGCCTCGGCGTGCTGCTGGAAGACCGGCAGATCCGCAAGGTGGTGGCCTCCTATGTTGGCGAGAACAAACTGTTCGAAGACCAACTGCTCAAAGGCGAAATCGAAGTCGTCCTGACCCCGCAAGGCACCCTCGCCGAAAAAATGCGCGCAGGCGGTGCCGGCATCCCCGCGTTCTTCACCGCCACCGGCGTCGGCACCCCTGTGGCCGACGGCAAGGAAGTCCGCGAATTCCATGGCCGCAAATACCTGATGGAAGAATCCATCACCGGTGACTTCGCCATCGTCAAAGGCTGGAAAGCCGACCACTTCGGCAACGTCATCTACCGCCACACCGCTCAGAACTTCAACCCGCTGGCCGCCACTGCCGGCAAGATCACCGTGGTCGAAGTCGAAGAAATCGTCGAACCCGGCGAGCTGGACCCGGCGCAGATCCACACCCCTGGCATCTACGTCGACCGGGTCATTTGCGGCACGTTCGAGAAGCGCATCGAACAGCGCACCGTGCGTAAGTGATCCCCTGCCCCCGGACCGAATGAAGGAATAACAACAATGGCACTTTCCCGCGAACAAATGGCTCAACGCGTCGCCCGCGAAATGCAGGACGGCTTCTACGTGAACCTGGGCATCGGCATTCCGACCCTGGTCGCCAACTACATTCCTGAAGGCATGGAAGTCATGCTGCAGTCGGAAAACGGCCTGCTGGGCATGGGCCCCTTTCCTACTGAAGAAACCATCGATGCCGACATGATCAACGCCGGCAAACAAACCGTGACCGCGCGTATCGGCGCGTCGATCTTTTCCTCGGCTGAGTCCTTTGCGATGATCCGCGGTGGTCATGTCGACCTGACCGTGCTGGGCGCCTTTGAAGTAGACGTGCAAGGCAACATCGCCTCGTGGATGATTCCCGGCAAACTGGTCAAGGGCATGGGCGGCGCGATGGACCTGGTGGCCGGCGCAGACAACATCATCGTCATCATGACCCACGCGTCCAAGGACGGGGAGTCCAAGCTCCTGTCCAAATGCAGCCTGCCGCTGACCGGTGCCGGGTGCATCAAGCGTGTGCTGACCGACCTGGCTTACCTGGAAATCGAAAACGGCGCGTTCATTCTCAAGGAACGTGCACCGGGCGTCAGCGTCGAGGAGATTGTCGCCAAGACCGCCGGTAAACTGATCGTGCCGGATCACGTTCCGGAAATGCAGTTCGCTGCCCAGTGAGGAATCATTCCATGCAAGAAGTCGTCATTGTCGCCGCCACCCGCACCGCCATCGGCAGTTTCCAGGGTGCCCTGGCCAACGTGTCCGCGGTTGACCTCGGTGCTGCGGTGATCCGCCAGTTGCTGGCGCAAACCGGCCTGGACGTTGCTGAAGTCGATGAAGTGATCATGGGCCAGGTGTTGACCGCCGGTGCCGGGCAAAACCCTGCGCGCCAGTCCGCGATCAAGGCCGGCCTGCCCTTCACCGTGCCAGCGATGACCCTGAACAAGGTCTGCGGTTCGGGCCTCAAAGCGCTGCATCTGGCCACTCAGGCGATTCGCTGCGGCGATGCCGACGTGATCATTGCCGGCGGCCAGGAAAACATGAGCCTGTCCAACTACGTCATGCCGGGTGCTCGCACCGGTCTGCGCATGGGTCACGCGCAAATCGTCGACACCATGATCAGCGACGGCCTGTGGGATGCGTTCAACGATTACCACATGGGCATCACCGCCGAAAACCTGGCTGAGAAGTACAACCTGACCCGTGAACAGCAAGACGCCTTCGCCGCGGCCTCGCAGCAGAAAGCCACGGCCGCCATCGAAGCCGGGCGTTTTGCCGATGAGATCACGCCGATCCTGATTCCTCAGCGCAAAGGCGATCCGGTCGCCTTCCAGGTAGACGAACAGCCACGGGCCGGCACCACCGCCGACTCCCTGGGCAAACTGAAACCGGCCTTTAAGAAGGACGGTTCGGTGACCGCCGGTAACGCCTCGTCCCTGAACGACGGTGCCGCCGCCGTGATCCTGATGAGCGCGGAAAAAGCCAAGGCCCTCGGCCTGCCCGTGCTGGCGAAAATCGCTGCCTACGCCAATGCTGGCGTCGACCCGGCGATCATGGGCATCGGCCCGGTCAGTGCGACTCGTCGTTGCCTGGACAAGGCCGGCTGGTCCATCGACCAACTGGACCTGATCGAAGCCAACGAAGCCTTCGCGGCGCAATCTCTGGCGGTGGCCAAGGACCTGGAATGGGACCTGAACAAGGTCAACGTCAACGGCGGCGCTATCGCCCTGGGCCACCCGATCGGTGCGTCGGGTTGCCGGGTGCTGGTGACTTTGCTGCATGAAATGATCAAGCGTGACGCCAAGAAAGGCCTCGCCACCCTGTGTATCGGTGGTGGTCAGGGCGTGGCACTGGCGATCGAACGGGCGTAAAGCGTTCAACAGACGGCGCGGGGACCCACGAATATCCGTTCGCCGTCTGGCAAAACACCCGGTGCGACTCACGTCGCACCGGGTCCTACAGTCAGTCATAAATCTACGCTGCGCCGCATACTTTGTAGCAGCTGGCGAAGCCTGCGTTCGGCTGCGCAGCAGTCGTCAAACCTGAGTGCGCGGTCTTCCTGAGACACCGCATTGTCTGAATTAACGACTGCTGCGCAGCCGAACGCAGGCTTCGCCAGCTGCTACACAGATCGCGTTTCAGCTTGGTGAACGAGTCGTCAGGCAAATTTCACCAGATTCAGCACCGGCAGCGGACCGCCTGGAAACTGCACCAGCCGCGCCCCGACGCTCAATTCCCCCAGATCAATCCCGAAGAAGCCCAGCTGTTCGATCAGCGCCGCCACTTGAGCTTTTGCATCGGCATCATCACCCGAGAGAAACAGCACCCGCCGCCCGCCCTCCGCCGCTGGATCGCTTTCCAGAAACCGCGCCTGAAGGTGATTGAACGCTTTCACCACCCGCGCACCGGGCACCCATTCGGCAAACACTTCGCTGGACGTCCGCCCCTGCAAATCCACCGCCTTGAACGACGGCGCCTCGATTGAGTTGTTGGCGTCGATGACAATCCGTCCGCCAAAATCCGGCAGACCGGCGAGCGCGGTCGGCAACTTCGACCAGTTGACCGCGACCAACACGATGGCTTGTGCGGCGGCTTCCTCGCGAGTTCCGGCACGCGCCGTTGGTCCGAGTTCTTCCACCAGCGAGGCCAGGCTTTGCGGGCCACGACTGTTGGCGATAACCACTTCAATACCTTGACGTGTCAGTGCTCTGGCAAAGGCTGCGCCGATTGCGCCGGCGCCGATGATTCCGATGGTGCTCATGGTTGTTCACTCCGTGGGTTGTCGTTGGAGTGAATACTGCGCTTGCCATTAGCGATTGATTAGCGGGTAATGCCTTGAATGATTTTCAAGCATGACTAGCAGGTGCCTGCCATGGAAACCCTCGCCAACCTCGAATCCTTCGTCCGCAGTGCCGAAACCGGCAGTTTTTCCGCCGCCGCACGGGTGCTCGCGCTGACCCCTGCCGCTGTCAGCCGCAACGTGGCGATGCTCGAACGCAACATCGGCGTGCGGCTGTTCCAGCGCTCGACCCGCAAGCTATCCCTGACCGAAGCCGGGGAACGCTTTCTGACGAGTATCGGCGGTAATCTGCAAGCGCTACAGACAGCAATCAGCGCGGCAAGCAGCGACCAAGGCGAGCCGGCGGGCGTGCTCAAAGTCAGCCTCGCGCCGACGTTTGGCATCGATCATGTCTTGCCTTTGCTGCCGGCGTTCCTGGCGCGCTACCCGCTGATTCGCCCGGAATGGCACTTCGAAAACCGCCCCGTGGATTTGATTGCCGAAGGGTATGACGCGGCCATTGGCGGCGGCTTCAAGTTGACGCCCGGTGTGGTGTCGAGGACGTTGGCGGCGGCGCATGTGGTGGCGGTCGCCTCTCCCGCCTACCTCGCAGGACGCAGCCTGCCCGACAGTCCGACAGACCTGTCCGGACACACCGGCATTGTGATGCGCGGCACCCGCACCGGGCAGATTCGCCAATGGCTGATGCACGATGGCGCGGGCCACGAAGCACCGGCCAATCTGAATGAAAACATTGTGCTCAATGATCCAGCCGCCATGCGCGAAGCGGCGATACTCGGCCTGGGCGTCACACTGCTGGTGTTGCCGGATGTGCTGGCGAGTATCCAGCGTGGCGAACTGGTACGCCTGCTGCCCGACTGGCACGCCGACGCGGGGCCGATTTCGCTGTACTACCCGAGCCGGACGTTGATGCCGGCCAAGACCCGGGTGTTTATCGACTTTGTGGTCGAGGCGTTTACGCACAACTGATCGTTTCCACGCAGAACGTGGAATCGCTCAACACCCTCATTTTTGTATACAAAATCACGACATCTATAGAGCAATCAATCCCACGCAATGCTAACGTTGCCGCCTCACTCAGGTCGGAGGTACGTGCGTGCTGTTACTCAAACTGCTGGTCATCCCAGGATTTCTCTTGCTGATTTCCCTGGCCGGTAAACGCTGGGGACCGAGTGTCGCCGGTTGGCTGTCGGGGTTGCCGGTGGTGGTCGGGCCGATTCTGTTCTTTCTGGCCATCGAACAAGGCCAGGTGTTCGCCGCTCAATCGGCGACGGCAGCGCTGTCGGCGATGTTCGCGATGATTGCCTTTTGCGTGACCTACGCTCAGGTTGCACAGCGCGCGGGTTGGCCGTGGGCGCTGGTGATTTCGCTGTTGGTCTGGGCGACGGCGGCCGTTGTGCTGTCGTTGATTGCGCCGTCCCTGGTGTTCTCGGTGATCGCGGCCGCGACCGCCCTGCTGGCCGCGCCATATCTGTTTCCTTCGGTACAGCCGATCGTATCGGGCCCGGCGCCGAAGTCCGACAAATTGCTGTTGCGCATGATTGCCGGCGCCCTGCTCACCCTCGCCGTCACGTTGTTGGCCAGCACCGTTGGCGAACGCTGGAGCGGCCTGCTCGCGGTGTTCCCGGTGCTGGGCAGCGTGATGGCAGTGTTCTCCCAGCAAACCCGCGGGCCGGCGTTTACCGCTGCTTTGCTGCGGGCGACGGCGACCGGGATGTATTCGTTCGCCGCGTTTTGCCTGGTGTTGGCGCTGGCCTTGCCAGGCATGGGTTTGAGCGCGTTCGCCCTGGGCGTTGCGGTGTCAGTGGGTATGCTCGGGGTGACCAAGCGTTTGTTGGCCAAGCCGGCGAGCCCGGTAGCGGACGCTGGACGTACGGCGATCAAACGCTAAGCTGCTTGATGTCATCGGGCCAGGATGGCCGCCCGCTCATCGCGCTGAAGGAACAGACATGACTCCGCTTCGAAACAGCCACAGCGCGACGGCCGTCGGCGTGATTGCGATTGTGCTCTGGTCCTCCCTGGCGTTGCTGACCACCCTCACCGAAGGTATTCCACCGTTTGAAGTGCTGACGCTGAGTTTCGGCGCGGCGTTCGCGGCGAGCCTGGTGATTCTGGGCCGACACGGGCTCGCCGGGTTCACCAGTTGGCGCCAGCCCTGGGCCGTTTGGGCGACCGGGTTCGTGGGAATTTTCGTTTATCACGCGCTGTACTTTTTCGCACTCAAAGCCGCGCCGGCGGCTGAAGCCAGTCTGATCAACTACCTTTGGCCGCTGTTGCTGGTGTTGCTGTCGGCGTTTTCGGTCGGCGAAAAGCTGCACAAGCGGCAATTGCTCGGCGCACTGCTGGGCCTGGCCGGCACGGCCTTCATTATGCAACAGCGTACCCCGAATGCTGGCGCCGCGATGCCCATCGCCGGTTATCTCGCGGCGTTTGGCTGTGCGCTGATCTGGTCGGTTTACTCGGTGATCAACCGCCGGTTCAGCGAAGTACCGAGCAGCATCATTGGTGGCATCTGTGGCCTGGTCGCCGTGGCCGGACTGGTTTGTCACCTGATGTTCGAAATCACGATACAACCCGACTTCAGCCAATGGACCGCGATTGTCGTCCTTGGGCTGGGACCGGTAGGCCTGGCGTTTTTTGCCTGGGACCACGCCACCAAACACGGCAGTCTGGCGACGCTGGGGGCGCTGTCCTACCTGGCGCCGTTGATGTCCACGTTGCTGCTGATCACCGTGGGGCGCAGCCATGCCAGCCCGATTTTGATCGTCCCCGCGCTGCTGATTATCGCCGGGGCAGTCATCGCCACGTCGCGATCAACCGTCAAAGTGCCGATAACACGTTCGATAGTTTCGAACGAGTAAAGCAAAAAGCTCGCACGTCATTCGAACGGGTTTACTTCAACATCAGCCTCAGTTCAAAACCAATCACTGACTGAGGCCTACACCATGAAGTTCTTTTTCCACCCTTCGCCCAACCCGATGAAAGTCGCCCTGCTGCTCGAAGAACTGCAAACGCCCTACGAATTGATCGGCGTCGACACCTTCAAGGGCGAGCAACACTTGCCGGCCTTTTTGGCGATCAACCCGAACGCCAAGGTGCCAGCCCTGGTCGATGGCGACGCGACTGTCTTCGACTCCCAGGCGATCCTGCTGCACCTGGCGCAAAAACATCAGCGCTTCCTGCCGACCTCCGTCGCAGGTCAGGCCGAGCTACTGTCATGGCTGATGTTCATCGCCACTGGCCTGTCGCCATTTTCCGGCCAGGCGGTGCATTTCCTGCACCACGCACCGGAAGACCTTGCGTATGCGAAAAACCGCTACCTCAAGGAAGTCGAACGTCACTACCGCGTGCTCGATCAGCGCCTGAGCGACCATCAGTACCTGGCCGGAGACACCTACAGCATCGCCGACATGGCGCTCTGGGGTTGGGCCAATTACGCGCCGTACATCCTCGGCGAGAACGGCCTGGCGGCGTACCCGAACGTCAAGCGCCTGTTCGATGAAATCAGCGCCCGCCCGGCCGCCCAACGTGCCCACGGTCTTAAAGAGAAACTGGTGCTGAAGGCTGAATTCGACGAAGAAACCCGTCGCAACCTGTTCCCGCAGAACCAGGCGCAGTAACCCATTCACAGCGTGCGAAGGTGATGAAATGAGATCAGCTCGCCGCTGGCACTGTTGAAGGGGAATTTGAGGGTGAAGCTAATTGCGTCGGTCATCAAAGGTGCTCCAAATGGGGAGCCCTGATGATGTCGCTTGGCGTCGATGCTGGATTCTAATCGGGTTCAAGGAAGGGATTTCGTGTGCGAACTTCGCCGCAACGGGACAGATGACCTGATTGTGGTGTAGGAGCGAGGCTTGCCCGCGAAGAACGATAACGCGGTGTGTCAGACCTGACGCCTTCGCGAGCAAGCTTCGCTCCTACAGTGCCTGGCGACTACCCAGGCTTGTGGTTATCCAGTAAGCGATTGACCGCTAACTCCCCCAACATGATGACCCGTTGCAGCACCAGCATCGTTTGCCGTCGTGGGCCGTCCGTCAAGTCGGTGAGATCGTTGACCATGGCGCTGGCGGATGCCAACGATTCGCAGGCCTCGACGAGCAACGTTTCGTCATCCACCGCTGCGTCGATGGTGAAAATGGTGCTGGGCTTGCGGGGCGGTATCTGCGTTTTCGACGCCCCGGGGTCGAGGTAAAAGCTGAGTGCGCGGTCGGCCGCCTCTTTCATTTTCTTGGGGTCAAGATCAAGAAAGGCGTCGTAGGGTAACGGAACGGTATTCGGGGGGTTGGGCGTTACCTTGAACATAGTTAGAACTCCTTATGCCGTGAATAAAGAGCCAACCAACCTCGCTACCAAACGAAGGGTGGTGGCCATACGCAGGTTGGTAGACCGGGACATAAGGAAACCGGCGCACCCGAAGGTGCCCTGCGCACGACCACCATAATGCCGAGACGAAAAAAACGCCGCGAATGGTGATGCTGTGCACTCCTTACATCCGGGCTACCAAACCCGATCGCTGTTTTTCAGCGACGGGGAAACGATAAGGCCCAGTACCAAGGCGCACAAGCCGGCGAATTCTGGCGTACGCGTAGGTAACGACGCAAGGCGTTGTAGCCGTTAGGACGTAACAGCGGGTGTCTTTAAACGCGTACGTTAAACGCGTGAAAGCTTTCCAAAGATCGCGCCCCCGGAAAAATGTCGGACGCTTCCTCGTGGTTGGTTGGAGCTGGTCCATAAGTAGCCATTGGTAATTGCGCCGGCCAAAGGAACGTGACCGTCCGTTAGACCGCGCTGGAATGCGCCGCAACCTCCATGGGATGATCGCCCCCCACCGCGAGACCGACCATCCCCTGGAGTTTCTGAATGTCATTGTTGAGTAAAAAAGCCGTTGTCCTGTTGTTGACGGCGGTTGCCAGTCTGGGAGCGCTGAATGCGCAGGCCGCCAAGGCCACTGCAAGCGATACCGCGCCCGCACAGAAAGTCTCGATGCTCGGCGGCAAGTTCACGTTCACCCTGCCTAAAGGCTTCGTCGCCAACCCGTTACCTGCCGGCGACGCGACCACCGGCACCGCCGGGGCAACGGGCACCATGTACACCAATCAAGCCACTAAAACCGTTGTGATCGCCGCTGAAAACACCATCCCCGGCGGCCTCAACGTCAAGGACAACGACGGTCAGTTCCTCGACTCCACGGCGTCCGCCTTCGCCACCGAACAAGCCACGGCGCTGCCGGACTTCACCAAGCTCAGCGAAAAAAGCCTGACCCAGAAAGGCACTGGCCTGGGGCTGCGGCAGATCGACAGCACCGCCACCCAGGGCGGCGGCAAAACCCTCGACACCACGCTGATGGCCGCGTCCAACACGCGCATGGCGATCGTTCAGGTGATCTCCCGCCTCAGTGACAATGCTGGCCACGAGACGCTGGTCAAACAGATCGTCACCGGCAAGTAAGCATCAGGGATTGAGGCGCTGCAACCAGGCGCTCAAGTCCTGCAATTCGACAGCACTGATGCTGTGACCGACGCCAGGGTAGGCATGAAATTCAGGCTTGAGTGACAGGCTTTGCAACAGGCTGTCGGCGTCCGTACCGTCAATGTACGGAAGGCGTTTATCCGCAGTGCCATGACCGATAAAAATCGCCAGTTTCTGGCGCTTTTCATCCGGTTTCAGTTCGGACTGGAGTACCGGCAGAATCCGCCCGCTCAACGCCGCGATCCCGCCCACCGCCTCGGGATGACGCAGGGCCACCTCGTAGGACATGATCGCGCCTTGGCTGAAACCCACCAGGAACACCTTGTTCGGTTCGGTGTGATATTTCTTCGCCGCTTGTGCGACGAAATCCTGCAGCACCTGGCCGCTGGCCTTCAGATCATCGGTCTCACCGTTGTAGGCAGCGTTGCCCTTCTGGCGAAACCACTTGTAACTGTCCTCCTCCATCACCATTGGTGCACGTACCGACAGGTAGTTGTATGACGCGGGCAGTTCATCCTTCATATCGAACAGGTCCTCCTCGTTACTGCCAAAACCGTGGAGGAAAATCACCAGGGGCTGATTGCGCGATTCGGGGTTGGCCTGCTCCAGGTACTTGAGCGGCAGATCGGTTTGCAGCGGGGTTTGAGCGTGGACGGCGGCCGACGCCAGGAGTGTCAGCAGAGCGAGAAACTTCAACATAAACCTTCCTTCACAGAGCGCAGGATTCGGGGCAGAGCCTAACATCTCTTCCCGGATACACCGCTTGATCGTTCCCACGCTCTGCGTGGGAACGATCGGAAAAGCCTCAATCGTTAATGAGTTTTCCGACCCGAATCGGCTCTCGCCCCGCGACCTTCGCCTGCCAGGTGCCCGGCTGGGTGTAGCGCCCGCGATCGATGGCAAACAACACGCCACTGGTCCCGGCGCAAACAGTCGTGACCCGATCATTCAGCGGATCAACCACTTCGAACAGCGCATCACCCTTCTCCACCCATTCACCGGAATCGCGCAGGAAACTGACGACCCCGTGATGCGGCGCGAACAGGTATTGGGTGCCTTCGAACGGCATGCCTTCACAGCATTCGCTCGGGGCCGCAGGCCAAGTACCTGTGATGAAACCCTGCTCGGCGAGGAACCCGAGAATCGCCTCGCAATTGGCTTGAGCCTGATCGACTCGAGTGTCACCCATGCTCCCCAGTTCCAGTGTCGTCGCCAGATTGGCCGGCGGGATCGCGGCCTCAGGGAAAGCCCTGGCCAGACGCAACCACGGCGTTGAACACGACTCATCGAATGAGCTGCCGCCGGAGTCTTCACAGAGCAACGCCACCCCTGCCTTCAAACGCGCCGCCAGGGATTGCCACTGCGGCCAGTGTTGCGGCAAGGCATACAGATGAATCGCCGCGTCGAAATCACAATGCAGATCGAGGGTGATGTCGGCCTCACAGGCGTGGCGCAGCAGCAAGCAGTGCATGGCTTCAAGCTGCGAGGCGGGTGCCGGAAGGCCGTCGAGTACCTGACCCATGGTCTGGCGAATCAGCGCAATGTTGGCAGCCGCATCACTGCCTAGCTGATCACCGATCAACTCGGCCACCTGTGCGCTGAGTTCGACGAAGGAGCGGTTGAAGTTCTTGCCGCTGCCCAGCTCGAAACGGCCCATGTGGCTGCCTTGCAGGTGTTGATCGAGGCCGATGGGATTGGCCACCGGGACCAGTTCGATCACGCCCTGCAACTGACCCTGGGTTTCGAGTTCGGCCAGACGCTTTTTCAGTTCCCACGCCGTGCGCATGCCCGGCAGTTCATCAGCGTGCAGGCTGGCCTGGATGTAGACCTTGCGAGTGCCCGCGCCAAAACGAAACACGCTGAGGGTGCGCTCGGTGCCCAGGTGGCTCCAGGGCAGTGAATGATCGATGCGTTGCATGGGGTGCTCCTGTGTTCGCGTGCTGCGCAGAATAAATCATCAAGGCATAAAAAAAGTGGCAACCGCGTCAACGGTTGCCACTTTTTTGAACGGCGTGATTACTGGCCGTAAACGTCAAAGTCGAAGTACTTGTCTTGCACTTGCTTGTACTTGCCGTTGGCGCGGATTTCGGTGATGGCGGTGTTGAATTTCTCTGCCAGCTCGGTATCGCCCTTGCGCACCGCAATACCGGCGCCGCCGCCGAAGTACTTGGCGTCTTCGTAGGTCGGGCCGACGAAAGCGAAGCCTTTACCGGCGTCGGTTTTCAGGAAACCGTCGTCCAGGTTGACCGAGTCGGCCAGCATCGCGTCGAGACGACCGGCGACCATGTCCAGGTTGGCTTCCTGCTGCGAGCCGTAGCGAACCAGATTGATGCCGGCCGGCACCAGCACTTCAGTGGCGAAGCGGTCGTGGGTACTGGCGCGCAGCACACCGACTTTCTTGCCTTTGAGTTCGCTCAGCGGGTCCTTGATGTCGGTGCCTTCCTTCATCACGAAGCGCGCCGGGGTGTGGTAGTACTTGATGGTGAAGTCGACGTTCTTTTTGCGATCATCGGTGATGGTCATGGACGACAGGATCGCGTCGATTTTCTTGACCTTCAGCGCCGGGATCAGGCCGTCGAACTCTTGCTCGACCCAAGTGCACTTCACTTTCATCTGCTCGCACAGCGCGTCGCCGATGTCCACGTCGAAGCCGGTGAGTTTGCCGTCAGGGGTTTTCATCGAGAATGGCGGGTAACCGGCTTCGATACCGAGGCGGATCGGCTTGGCGTCTTCGGCCACAGCCGTCAGGGACAACATCGACAGTGCCAGGGCACCGAACATCACTAGCTTCTTCATTTATAACTCCTGTGTGCGGAGGCTTTTATTGGCAGCTTTCGATTTTCTTTCGGTAGGTGAAGACCGAAGTGGCGGGCAGTCTAGAGCGGCTCAAGGAGGGCAAATTGTATTTAAGCGACAAATACTTATAGAAAAGTGGCCGACGGATTCAAGTACCTTGAAGCGTGCGCCAAGCCAGTGCAAAGACTGTAGGACAAGCCCTTTTTTCAGACAAAACCTACAAGCAAAAACTACAAGAGAGCTCTTATGCCCACGCTGAACCTGATCCAGCACCACCCCGCCGAAGGTCCCGGTGCCATTGCCACGTGGGCTGCGTCCCGAGGTTTGACCTTGAACGTGTTTCGCGCCGACCTCGGCCAGTTGCCGTCAGTCAGTGCAGTACCCGTGATTTTGTTGGGCGGGCCTTATGAGTCCAACGGCGGGCCAGAGTGGCTGGAAGCCGAACGCCAGTGGTTGGCGGGCAGCCTGGATCAAGGCGCGGCGGTGTTTGCGATTTGCCTGGGGGCGCAGTTGCTGGCGCTGAGTCTGGGCGGGAATGTGCGGCGGATGGATCGAACCGAAACCGGTTGGACCCGCGTGACGTTCGCCGATGGTCAGCCACTGAAGGTGCTGGAATGGCACGAAGACGCCATCGACCTGCCGCCAGACGCGCAGTTGCTGGCCAGCAGTGATCAGTGCGAGCAGCAGATGTATCGCGTCGGGCCGACGCGGGTGGGTTTGCAGTTTCATCCGGAGTGGACGGCTGAATCGGTGGCAACGCTCAATGAACACTTTGCCGACGAGTCACCGCTGCCCCGAGGTCAACAGGACAGCGCCGCCTATGCAGCGGTGTTCGAGTGGTTGCAGGCGACGCTGGACGGGTGGTGGGCTTCCGCTTAGAAGCAAGATCAACAGATCGCAGCCTCGTTTCACTCGACAGCTGCTACAGGTCTACGCAATCCCCCCGTAGCAGCTGTCGAGTGAAACGAGGCTGCGATCTTTTCGGCTAGATCAGCATTCGCAACCAATGGCGGCGGTGTTGGGACGTTGCACCGCAACACTCAACTCAAACCCTTCATCCAGCCACCCGGTCACTCCGCCGATCATTTCCTTGACCGGGTAACCCAGCGTCGCCAGTTTCACGGCAGCCTTGTTGGCGCCGTTGCAGTGGGGCCCGGCGCAATACACCACAAACACGCTGGTTTTCGGGTAAGCCGCCAGACTTTCAGCGCTCAGCAGTCGCCCCGGAATATTGATCGCTCCCGGCACATGGCCACGCTCGAACGCGAGCGGGCCGCGCACGTCCACCAGGACAAAATCCACTTCGCCAGCCTGTTGGCTGCCGTGGACGTCGGAACAGTCGGTTTCGAAGGTCAGACGGTTGCTGAAATGCATCAGGGCGATGGCCGATGGGGCGGCGGGAATCTCGCGGACCAGGCTGGTCATGGGCTGTACTCCAAAGTCTCGGTGGGTGTGAGAAGACTTTATCCGCCCGACGCGTGCGGCTACAGTGGCGCACAAGACACTCACCGGGAACTTTCCGCCAAATGCAGCCCACCCCTGGATTGGTCGCGATTCTGGCCTACGACGGCCTCTGTACATTCGAGTTCGGCATCGCCGTGGAGATCTTCGGCCTGGCCCGTCCGGAGTTCGACTTCCCTTGGTACGAGCACCGGATCGCCGCCGTGGATCAAGGCCCGATGCGCGCCATGGGTGGCATTCAGGTGCTGGCCGATGGCGGCATGGAGCTGCTTGAGGACGCCCGCACCATCATCATTCCCGGCTGGCGTGATCGCAGCGCCCCGGTGCCTGAGGCATTGATCGCGGCCCTGCGCCAGGCCCATGCGCGGGGTGCGCGGCTGCTGTCGATCTGCTCGGGCGTGTTCGTACTCGCGGCCACCGGTTTGCTCGACGGTCGCGGCGCCACCACGCACTGGCGTTACACCGCTGAGTTGGCCGAGCGTTTTCCGAACATTCTGGTGGACCCGGACGTGCTCTATGTCGATTCAGGTCAGCTGATCACCTCGGCCGGCAGTGCTGCCGGCATCGATGCCTGCCTGCACTTGGTGGCGCGGGACTTCGGCACGCAAGTGGCCAACTCGGTGGCGCGGCGGCTGGTGATGTCGCCGCAACGCACCGGCGGTCAGGCGCAGTTCATTCCGACACCGGTCAGTCCTACGCCGCGTAGCGATTTGTCGCGCGTCATGCAGTGGGCACGCGAGCGTTTGCATGAACCGCTGGAGGTGCGCGAGTTGGCGAGCGAGGCGGCGATGAGTGAACGGACTTTCCTGCGCCGCTTCACTGAAGCTACCGGCATGCCGCCCAAGGCGTGGTTGCAGCATGAGCGTCTGGGCCGGGCTCGCGAGCTGCTTGAGAGCACGAGCCAAAACACCGACCAGATTGCCCAACACTGCGGTTATCGCTCGGTGGAGAGTTTTCGGGTGGCGTTTCGCAGCGTGGTCGGCGTGCCGCCGTCGGTGTATCGAGAGCGGTTTGGGCGGGAGATCAAGGCTTGCGCAACAAATAGGTATCCATAATCCACCCATTCTCCAATCGAGCCGCCTTGCGCACCCGCTCGATCTCATCCGCCACATCCTTGAGCTTGCCGCTGATCAGGATTTCATCCGGCGTCCCCAGGTAGGCCCCCCAGTAAATCTCTGTCTCCTGATCCGCCACCCGATGGTAGGAATCTTCTGCATCGAGCATCACCACCAGGCTGTCGGCATCGCTCACCTGCCCCGCCGCCAGCCGTCGACCCGTGGTGATTTCAATCGAGCGGCCAATGCGGTTCAGCGGCACCTTATGCTGCGCCGCCAGCGCCTGGACACTGGTGATACCCGGGATCACTTCAAATTCGAAGACGCACCGGCCCGAGGCCAGAATCGCCTGCAAGATCCGAATGGTGCTGTCGTACAACGCCGGATCGCCCCACACCAGAAAACCGGCGCACTGGTCATCCGTCATTTCCTCGCTGATCAGCCGTTCGAAAGTCTGCTGCTTGGCCAGGTTCAGGTCTTCCACGCTGGCCTTGTAGTCCACATCACCGCGTTCGCGCTCCGGGCTGTGGGCTTCGACGAAGCGGTAGTCGCGATCGGTGATGTAGCGTTCGCAGATCTCGCGGCGCAGGTCGATCAGTTTGTCTTTGCTCTGGCCCTTGTCCATGAGGAAAAACACATCGACGAGGTTCAGTGCTTTCACGGCTTGCATCGTGATGTAGTCGGGGTTGCCGGCGCCGATGCCGATGACCAGAAGTTTTTTCATCAATGTGCTCCTTCAGGGTCAGTGCCCAGCAAGCGTAAGCGCCAGCGGCCGTTGAACCGCAGTTCGATGGCCGACAGCGGTTCAACGTCGATCAGGTTGAACGCTGTGCCTTGCAGCACCTGCGTCAGCGCGGCGCGAATGACAAACGGATGGGTGATGGCAACGATATGCCCCGGTGTGGCCTCCAGCGTTTTCAGCCAAGCGGCCACCCGCTCACCGAGTTGCACCACCGATTCGCCACCGTGGGGCGCCGAATTCGGGTCATCGAGCCAGATCTGCAGCGTTTCGGCTGCGGTTTTTTGCAGATCGTCGATCCGTACGCCTTTCCAGCGCCCGAAATCGCAATCCCTCAATGCCTCGACAATCTCCACGTCACTGCCGAACAGTTCGGCGGTTTGCCGGGTTCGCAGTTCAGGTCCACACATCAGTCGCGGCGTCCCCTTGAACTGAGCACGACGCGATCCCCTTGCCGATTGCCAATCCATCTCAATGGGATCATTCGTAGGAAAACACGCCAATTTTTGTGCGACGGTTCGAGCGTGGCACATCAAGGTTAAACGGGTCGCCTGCACGAAGGATCACTCTGTCGATGGAAATTGAAACGGCGTCACGCCGAAAATAATGACCCAATTGTGCCGCAAGAAGCGCGATCCAGGGCGTTTCGTTTGATCCGGCCATTCAGGTTCGAAAACTTGATACGCCTGAAAAAATCGTCGATGTCCGACACCACTATGGGCAATGGACTACAAGCCCAGTCGACTTCCATGTAGCCCAATGCCCACGGGGTTTTCGCCCTGTTTTGGTGCTTTAAAAAACCATGAAAAAATTCACTAGACATGTTGAGTCCGCTACATAAATACTGTTTTAGCAATTTATGAAATGAAACCGACATATCCATCCAGCAGGAGCCCGGATGCCTTCTCTCAGAGACCTGATCACCGATCCCGGCCTGGACCTTACGCCGTCGGAACGCAAAGTCATCCGTGCCTTGCTGGACCAGTACCCGCGTAACGGGCTGGGCCCGATGTCACGTTTGGCCGAACATGCCGGTGTCAGCGATCCCACCATCGTGCGACTGGTCAAAAAACTGGGTTTCAGCGGTTATGCCGATTTTCAGGATGCCCTGCTCAGCGACATGGACCACCGCCTCCGTTCTCCCAGCGCCCTGTTGCAACCTCGTGCTCATCTTCAGAAAGGCGACGCCTGGAGCCAATATCTGGCGCACAGCCATCGAGCGCTGGTGGACACTCATGCGCTGACCCAACCCGAAGATGTGCGGATTCTGGTGGAATGGCTGCTCGACACCCGCCATCAGGTGCATTGCTTCGGCGGGCGTTTCAGCAGTTTCCTCGCCAGTTATTTACTCAATCACCTGCGCCTGCTGCGTCCAGGCTGTTTGGCCCTGGAAGACAACGCGCAACTGCCCGACCGTTTGTTCGACGTGCAACGTCAGGACGTGGTGCTGGTGTTCGACTATCGCCGCTACCAGTCACAGGCCCTGCGCGTGGCCAATGCGGCGAAAAGTCGATATGCACGCGTGGTGTTGTTCACCGACATCTATGCTTCACCGTTGCGGGAAATGGCCGACCTGATTATCAGTGCGCCGGTGGATTCGGTGTCGGCCTTCGACTCCCTGGTTCCGGCGCTGGCCCAGGTCGAGGCGCTGATTGCCTGCCTGTCCCTGCGCAGTCCGGATCTGGCCGATCGACTGGAAGGCATCGACGCCCTGCGGACCGACTTCGATACCCACCTGCTGGAGGATAAATAAGGATGTTCACGCTCCCCCACCACTCGCCTCGGGATTTGCCATTCGTCACCGATCACACCGCGCTGTTGCTGGTGGACATGCAACGCGCCTGGCTTGAGCCGCAGTTCGACCCGCACCTCAACGGACCGGACGCCGAGTACTTCCTGACCCGCACCCACATGCAGGTGGTGCCCAATCAACGCCGGTTGCTCAGCGCCTTTCGCAGCGCCCGGCAAAACGTGCTGCACACGATCATCGAAAGCCTCACCGCCGATGGCCGCGACCGCTCGCTGGACCACAAACTCTCGGACATGCACTTGCCCAAGGGCAGCCCGCAAGCGCGGATCATCGACGACCTGACCCCGGCAGAAAACGAAATCGTGCTGCCCAAGACCTCGTCCGGGGTCTTCAACTCCACCAACATTGACTACGTGCTGCGCAACCTCGGGACGCGGCACCTGATCATTGCCGGCATCGTCACCGACCAGTGTGTGGACATGGCCGTGCGTGACGCCGCGGACCGCGGTTATCTGGTGACGCTGGTGGAAGATGCCTGCGCGACTTACACGCCCGCGCGGCATCAGGCCTGCCTGAATGCAATCAAGGGTTACTGCTGGATCACCAATACCCAGACTGTGCTCGGCCGGTTGCAGGAGATGCAGCCATGAGCGAACGCCTGTTGCCACTGCCCATGACCACCCTCGTCACCACCGACCTGATCGGCGTGACACGCGGGCGTTCCTTTCCCACGGACGAACTCGAGCACTATCAAAGGACGGGTTGTGGCTGGGTGCCGGCCAACAGCGCGCTGACCCCGCAAGACATCATTGCCTACGCCAACCCGTGGGGTGCTTATGGCGATTTGCGGCTGATACCCGATCCGGCCAGCCGAGTGACGGTCAATAACGGCCCGGATGCCAACGCTCCGGCGCTGGATTTTATGCACAGTGACATTCGCGAAACCGATGGCCGCCCGTGGGGAGCCTGCCCGCGTACGGTGCTGCACAACGAGGTAGAGCGTTATCGCGCCGAGTTGGGCTTGCAGGTCAATGCGGCGTTCGAGCATGAATTCAACTTGAACACCGGCGACGTTGAACACCTGGCGTTTTCGCTGCAAGCCCAGCGTCAGGGTGCCGAGTTTGGCGGTTGGCTGCTCAGCGCCCTGCGTGCCGGTGGTGTCGAGCCGGAAATGTTCCTGCCCGAGTACGGCAAGCATCAATACGAAATCACCTGTCGCCCGACTTTGGGGGTGGCCGCTGCCGACCGCGCGGTGAACGTGCGTGAAATCACCCGCGAGATCGCCCGGCAAATGGGCCTGGCGTTGAGCTTCGCGCCCAAGACCTCGGAGCATGCGGTGTGCAACGGCGTGCACCTGCACGTCAGCCTGCTGGACCTGGCTGGCCAACCGGTGATGTACGACGCCGGCACCACCAATGGCTTGTCGACCCTCGGTCAGCACTGGGCCGCCGGCATCCTGCATCACCTGCCCGCACTCTGTGCGTTTACCGCGCCGACACCGGTGTCCTACGAACGTTTGCAGCCTCATCACTGGAGCGCGTCCTACGCGTGCCTCGGGCAACGCAACCGCGAAGCGGCGCTGCGAATCTGTCCGACGACAAGCCTGGGCGGCAAATCGGTGGCATCGCAATACAACCTCGAATTTCGCGCCATGGACGCCACGTCCTCACCGCACCTGGCCATGGCCGCGCTGCTGATTGCCGGTCGGCTGGGCATTGAGCAACGCCTGGCCTTGAACGCAATCACCGATGACGTCCCCGACTCCCTGAACGAAGAACAACGCCAGGCGCGCGGCATCGTCGCCTTGCCCGCGTCCCTTGCCCAGGCCCTGGACTGCCTGCGCAACAACGAGGCACTGATTGAAGCCCTGCCGAGCGCGTTGCTGGACACCTACTTCGCCCTTAAAACCGAGGAACTGACGCTGACGGAACAGCTGTCGTCCGCCGAACGCTGTGAGCACTATGCGCGCCTGTACTGAATCGGCTGAGCTCGGTCTTTACACCGAGCCCGCGTACACCCTGAGCCGGGAAGACTCCGGCCACCCGTTGATTCTGGTGTGCGAGCACGCCAGCCGTTTTATTCCGGCCGGGTTAAATGACCTGGGCCTGAGTCACGCGGCGGCCCGCGAGCACATCGCCTGGGACATCGGCGCCCTGGCGCTGGCCGAGGGCTTGTCCCGAGCACTGGGCGCCACCCTGTTGGCGGCCAATTATTCGCGACTGTTGGTCGACCTCAACCGACCGCGCCAAGCCCCGGACAGCATTCCGGCGCAGAGCGAGATTTATCAGGTGCCGGGCAACCGGGACCTGGACGAAGCCACCCGCGAGTACCGTCGGAAATCCCTGTTCGAGCCGTTTCACTCGCGTCTGACAGACTTGATCGACGAACGTGTCGCTCAAGGACGACCGGTGCGGGTGGTGGGGATTCACAGCTTCACGCCGGTCTATCACGGTCAGCCTCGCACGCTGGAAGTCGGCGTGTTGTTTGGAGAGGCCTGGAAATATGCCCAGCGCTTGATCGATGGCTTGAGCCAGCACCCATTGAAGGTTGCCGGTAATGAGCCGTACAAAATCAACCCGCTGGGCGACATGACCGTGCCGGTCCACGGCGATGCACGCGGCCTGGAATCGGTGTTGATCGAGGTGCGCAACGACCTGCTGCGTACGCCTGAAGACGTCAATCGCTTTACCAAATACCTGGCGCCGCTGTTGTAAAGGAATCGCTTCAAACTCGCGGCTTGCAGCTGCTGTCATCCCAAGGAGAAAGGCTTCATGGAAATAGAAGAGTTCGGCTACAAGCAAGAGTTGAAACGCAGCCTGTCGCTGACCGACCTGGTGGTGTACGGGATGATCTTCATGATCCCCATCGCACCGTTTGGTGTGTATGGCTACGTCAACGCCGAGGCCCCAGGGCTGGTACCACTGGCCTACATCATCGGCATGGTGGCGATGCTCTTCACAGCCCTGAGTTACGGCAGCATGGCTCGGGCCTTTCCGATTGCCGGCTCGGTTTATTCCTACGCCCAACGCGGCCTGAACCAGCACGTAGGGTTTATCGCCGGTTGGCTGATGCTCCTCGATTACCTGCTGATTCCGCCTCTGTTGTATGTGTACGCGGCCATGGCCCTGAATCATTTGTACCCGGACATTCCGAAGGTCGGCTTCATCCTGGCGTTCCTGGTCAGCGCGACCTTCGTCAACTTGCGCGGCATCACCTTCACCGCGCGAATGAACATCGTCTTTCTGCTGGCGCAACTGGTGGTGCTGGGGATCTTCCTGTTTTACGCCTGGAACGCGCTGCACAGTGGCGGCGGTAACGGTCAGCTGACTCTGGCGCCGTTGTA
Organism: Pseudomonas silensiensis; assembly: GCF_050434865.1. NCBI lineage: Bacteria > Pseudomonadati > Pseudomonadota > Gammaproteobacteria > Pseudomonadales > Pseudomonadaceae > Pseudomonas > Pseudomonas silensiensis. The sequence goes on along the minus strand of NZ_JBNDJH010000013.1, from coordinate 74,874 downwards.
CAACCCCGAGACATTCAATTTCGCCCTGCTGATGCAAGCGGTGTCGATTGCGGTGCTGTCGTTCCTCGGTTTCGATGCGATTTCCACCCTCGCCGAAGAGATCAAGGGTGACCCGGGCCGCAGCGTCGGCAATGCCGCGTTGATCACGCTGGTGGTCATGGGCGTGATCTTCGTCGTGCAGACCTGGATTGCGACGGATCTGGCGGCCGGCATGGGTTTCAAATCGGCTGACACGGCTTTTTATGAAATCGCTGAACTCGCGGCCGGCAGCTGGCTGGCCACCCTGACCGCCGTGGCGACGGCGCTGGCCTGGGGTGTGGCGGTGGCAATCACCTCTCAAGCAGCGGTGTCTCGCCTGCTGTTCGGCATGGCCCGAGACGGCAAGTTGCCAAAGGTACTGGCCAAGGTTCATCCCAAACACAACACGCCGTACGTGAGCATCTACCTGGTGGCCGTGCTGTCGCTGGTGATCTGCTACCTGTTCATCAACTCGGGGGACACCCTCACCTCACTGGTGAACTTCGGCGCACTGAGCGGCTTCATGTTGCTGCACCTGACGGTCATCAACTACTACTGGCGTCGGCAGAAATCCGGCCAGGTGATCCGTCACCTGATCTGCCCGGTGATCGGCTTCATCATCGTCGCGGCCATCATGTACAACATGGGCGTCGATGCACAGAAACTCGGCCTGATCTGGATTGCCCTGGGCCTGGTCTACCTGCTTGTGCTCAACAAACTGGGCACCCGTGCGGTACTGCCCGACCCAAGCAACGGCTGACGAGAAAAAGAGCGGCGTCTGACAACCATTCGGGCGACCGCCGATGTAATGCGTGGAAACCGACAGTGATAGTCAGGTTCGGTACCAACCGCCGAACCCTTTGATACAGGAGTGCATCCATGCTGGTCTTACGCCCAGTCGAGTTAACCGACCTGCCCCAGTTGCAGCAACTGGCGCGCGACAGTCTGGTAGGCGTCACGTCTTTGCCGGACGACACCGAATGCCTGCGCGAAAAGATTCTCGACTCCTGCGCCTCATTTGAAAAAGACGTTGAGGGTCATGGCCCGGAGAACTACTTCTTCGTGCTGGAAGATCTGACCCGAGAGCGTTTGGTGGGCTGCTCGGAGATCCTTGCCACCGCTGGTTTCAGCGAGCCGTTCTACAGCCTGCGCAACCGGCATTTCACCAGCGCCTCGCGGGAGCTGAACATCGAGCACGGCGTGCCCGCGCTGTCGTTGTGCCACGACCTCAGCGGCCATACCTTGCTGCGGGGTTTTCATATTGACGCGGCGCTGGTGCGAACACGGTTCTCTGAACTGTTGTCCCGGGCGCGGCTATTGTTCATCGCCGCCCACTCGCAGCGCTTTTCCGAAGCCGTCATCACCGAGATCGTCGGCTTCAGCAGCGATGAAGGGCACTCGCCGTTCTGGGATGCGGTGGGCAAGCATTTCTTTGACCTGCCCTACGTCGAGGCCGAGCGACTTTGCGGCCTGGAAAGCCGAACCTTCCTCGCCGAACTGATGCCGCAATACCCGATCTACGTGCCGATGCTGCCCAAGGAGGCGCAAGACTGCATCGGCCGCATCCACCCCGATGGCCAGGAGGCCTTCGATATCCTCGAGCGCGAAGGTTTCGAGACCAACAGCTACATCGACCTGTTCGACGGCGGTCCGACGTTGTATGCGCGCACTCCCGGCATCCGCTCCATCGCCCAGAGCCAGACCGGCACGGCGAAACCGGGCTCGCCGATCGACGCCCGTGGCAGCTATCTGGTGAGCAACGATTCGCTGAAGGACTATCGCGCCATCGTCGCCGATCTGGATTACCAGACCGGGCAACCTGTGGGGTTGAGCACCGAGATGTGCGCCGCCCTGAACGTGACCGAAGGCAGCCCGATCCGGCTGATCGCACTGTGAGCATTACCCCGCCCCGCGCCCAACGACAGCGCCCGAGCGGGCGTGCAGAAGGAGTTGCATCATGATTGTCCGCCCGGTTCAGGTCACCGACCTGCCCGCCCTGCTGAACCTGGTGCGCCAGGCTGGCCCCGGCTTCACCACCCTGCCGGCCAACGAGGAACGCCTGACCCACCGGGTGCGCTGGGCCCAACGAACCTTCGCCGAACAGGTCGAACGCGCCGATGCCGATTACCTCTTCGTGCTCGAAGACGACGATCAGCAACTGGTGGGCGTCAGTGCCCTGGTGGGCGCCGTGGGCCTGCGCGAGCCCTGGTACAACTACCGGGTCGGGCTCACGGTCAGTTCGTCACCGGACCTGGGTATCCGGCGACAGATTCCGACGTTGTTCCTGAACAATGAAATGACCGGCCAATCGGAGATTTGCTCGCTGTTTCTGCGACCCGATCAACGCCACGGCAGTAACGGTCGATTGCTGTCGTTGGGGCGGTTGTTGTTTGTGGCCGAGTTTCCGCACCTGTTCGGCGACAAACTGATCGCCGAACTGCGTGGCAGTGCCGACGAACATGGCTGTTCACCGTTCTGGGACAGCCTGGGCCGGCACTTCTTCAAGATGGATTTCAGCCACGCCGATCACTTGTCGGGGCTGGGCAGCAAGTCGTTCATCGCTGAGCTGATGCCACGCCAACCGCTCTACACCTGCCTGCTCACCGAACAGGCCCAGGCCGTGATCGGCAAGGCGCACCCGAACACGGAACCGGCGTTGAAAATCCTCACCGCCGAAGGCTTTGCCCATAAGGGTTACATCGACATCTTCGACGCCGGCCCGGTGATCGAAGCCCCTGTCTCGAATATCCGCGCGGTGCGCGACAGCCAACCGCTGCTGCTGGCCATCGGCACGCCCGACGAGCAGGCCCCGGTGTGGCTGATCCACAACCGTCGCCTGGAAAACTGCCGCATCACCGCCGCCCAGGCCAGGCAAGTGGGCAACAGCCTGATCGTCGACCGCCTCACCGCCAAACGCCTGCAACTGCAGCCCGGCAACTCGGTACGCGCCGTGCCGCTGCTCAATCAACAACAGCAGTTGGTGGCGGCGTAACCGACGGTGGTCCGTCCACCTCTGCAAATTCGTCATCATCCTTCCCCCGCTCGCGTGATAGCCTTTTGTTCCTTCGGCGTTGACACTTTTGCTCAAGCCCTTCCATTCCCATTGCAGTGGTGGAACTCATATGTCCAGGCTCTCTCATCAAGATTTACGCCGTAACTTTCGCGAGCTGTTCGCCTCCAACACCTGCTATCACACGGCGTCGGTCTTCGACCCGATGTCGGCCCGTATTGCCGCTGACCTGGGCTTTGAAGTGGGGATCCTGGGCGGTTCGGTCGCATCGTTGCAGGTACTGGGTGCGCCTGACTTCGCCCTGATCACCCTCAGCGAGTTTGCCGAGCAGGCCACTCGTATTGGCCGTGTTGCCCAACTGCCGGTCATCGCCGACGCCGACCACGGCTACGGCAACGCGCTCAACGTCATGCGCACCATCGTCGAACTCGAACGGGCCGGTGTGGCCGCCCTGACCATCGAAGATACGCTGCTGCCCGCCCAGTTCGGCCGCAAGTCCACCGACCTGATCGGCGTCGCCGAAGGTGTCGGCAAGATTCGTGCAGCACTGGAAGCCCGGGTCGACTCGGAGATGGCGATCATCGCCCGCACCAACGCAGGGATTCTGCCAGTGCAGGAAGTCATCAGCCGTACGTGTCATTACCAGCAGGCCGGTGCGGACGGGATTTGCATGGTGGGCGTGCGGGACTTCGACCACCTCGAACAAATCGCCGAGCACCTGAGCGTGCCGTTGATGCTGGTCACCTACGGCAACCCGTTGCTGCGCGACGACAAACGCCTGGCCGAGCTGGGTGTGCGGGTCACCATCGATGGTCATGGCGCCTATTTCGCGGCGATCAAGGCGACTTACGACAGCCTGCGGGAACAACGGCAGATCTTTACCCAGGCGTCGGACTTGAGCGCTACCGAGCTGACTCATACCTATACGCAGCCTGAGGAATACATCCGTTGGGCGGAAGAGTTTATGAGCGTCAAGGAGTAACTACAGCGAGAGTGTTTACCGGTGGCGACGGAGCTTAACTCCCTCGCCACAAAACTCACTCGCCTGTCAGGCCGGAGTCTTGAACTCCACCTCCCGCTGCAACGCCCGCGCCTGAACCACATTCAGCATCGCGCAGCCTTCGCGCATCAGCAGATGAACCGCCCGGGTAACGCGCGTCAGATCGCAATCGGAAATGTCTTTGAGGTTCAGGCTGGACAAGGTGTCCGCCAGATCGCGAACCACGGTGAAGCGATGCGCAGCGCAAGCGGCGATGTCGCTGAGTTCTTTGTGGGTGTTGATGAAGAGCACCGGGGTTTCGGCGTCGTAGGTGTCGATGGGGAGGTAACGGGGCATGACTTGGTCGAACATATGGGTAGCTCCTTATTAATGAGTTTTCCTGGTGTTCGACCGGCCAAGATCGTCGCGGAGGGTTGCCGCGAGACGCAACTATAGGGGTCGATGCCGAAACGCGGCAACAGGGCACGTCGTAGGAAACGTCTTGGAAAGTTGTGGGGCGGTTTTGACGGCTGTGTCTGGCTTGAGAAACACCCCTCACCCTAACCCTCCCGAAACGTCGGACCGCCCCAGAGGGTAGAGGGGACTGACCGAGTTGTTTTGGCTATTTGCTGCGACCTGAGAGGTTGAGTCGAACTTGGATTCGGCCAACAGCAAAGCAAAAATCGCATTCAACTCGGTCGTTCACGTCGCCGGATTCCTCAAGAAACCCACAGTCAGTCCCCTCGCCCCCTTGGGGAGAGGGTTAGGGTGAGGGGGCGATCGAACAGACCACCCCCCCTCAAAACCGCACGCAATTCAGTGAGCCTTAGCCAACTCCATAATCATCCGCGACAACAGATAAATCCGCGGCGCCACGCTCTCTACCTCCGCGTACTCCTCAGGCGTATGAATATTGCCGCCCACAATCCCGAACCCATCCAGCGTCGGCGTACCCACACCCGCTGACAAGCTGGCATCCGCCGCCCCACCACTTCCCTCTTCCGTCAACTTGCGGCCAATCTCCCCATAAATCCCCTGAGCCATGGCCATCAACCGATCCGATTCCGGTGTTTGCGGCATCGGCGGCAATCCGCGCTGCAGTGTGGTGGTGACGTCGGTGTCAGCAATCAGCTTGTCTTTCGAAACCCGCGCCAGGTCCTTCTCGATCCGGTCAAACTCTTCCGGCACCGCCACCCGTACGTCTGCTTTGGCGGTGGCTTGATCTGGAATCACGTTGGTGCGATCGCCGGCCTTGAGCACGGTGAAGTTGATGGTGGTTTTCTTCTCCGCGTCGCCAAGTTTGCCGAGCTGCAAAATCTGGTGCGCCGCTTCCATGGCGGCGTTACGTCCCAGTTCCGGGGCGACACCGGCATGAGCCGCCTTGCCCTTGACCTCGACCACGGCGGTGGCACTGCCTTTGCGCCACACCACCAGGCCATCCGCCGGGCGACCGGGTTCGAGGTTGAGGGTGACGTCGTGGGCCTTGGCGGTTTTCTTGATCAGGTCGGTGGCGATGTCCGAGCCGGTTTCTTCGCTGGCGTCGAGCAGGAAGGTGATTTGCGCGTAGTCCTTGAAGTCGAGGTTTTTCAGGACTTTCAGCGCGTAGATCCCGGCAACGATGCCGCCCTTGTCGTCCATCACGCCCGGCCCGTAGGCGCGACCGTCCTTGATGTGGAACGGACGCTCGGCGGCTGCCCCCTCCTTGAAGACGGTATCCATGTGCGCCATCAGCAGGATTTTTGCCTTGCCGGTGCCTTTCAGGGTCGCGATCACGTGGCTGCTTTTGTCCGGGGTATTGGGCACAAGCTCGATGGTCGCGCCGAGTTTTTTCAGTTCGTCGATGGCGATGTCGCTGACTTTCGTCAGGCCCGGTTCATAGCCGGAACCGGAGTCAATGTTCACCAAACGTTCCAGTAACTTCAGGGCCTCACCCTTGTACTGTTCGGAATCGGCGAGGACTTGTTTGTGCGGTTCGGCGGAAACTGCGGGAGCGAAAGCGCCAAGGGCGAGGGTCAGGCCAAGGCTGGTGGCCAGCAGGGAGCGAGGGAGATTTAGCGTCATGAATCAATCCTTGTTTCGTGTCGGGGGTGAAAAACACCCTACCTGACTACGGCGCAAGGCTCTAGACCGAATGCGAGCGTGGGAACGATCACGTTTCACACCGAATCGAGTAATTCGTAATGCGGTTCGCCATCACCGCAACAGATGACACGGTTGCGACCGGTGGCTTTGGCTTCGTAGAGCGCCTGGTCGGCGTCGTTGAGCCACCGGGTCGCGTCGGTGTGTGCCGGGTTGAAGGCGGCCAGTCCGATGCTCAGGCTGACTGTCAGCGCCGGGTTCTGCTCGTAGCCCAAGGTAGCGAAACGATCACGCAAGGCATCCATGGCGACCGCAGCGCTCGTGAGCGGAAGGTCCGGAAGGATCACGCAAAACTCGTCGCCACCGTAACGCCCGGCAACATCCGCCGCGCGCAGGTTCTGCTTGAGCATTTTGCTCAACTGGCGCAGCACGACATCCCCGGCAACGTGGCCATAGGTGTCGTTGATGGATTTGAAATGGTCGATGTCGATCAGCGCGATCGCCCCGCCCCGCTGCTGACGTTTGCAACGCTGGAATTCGACTTCCAGTTGATCCTTCCAGGCGCCGTGATTCAGCAGGCCGGTGAGGCTGTCGGTGCGGCTCAGGGCCAGCAATTCACGCTTTTGCCGGCCGAGGGTGTGGGCCTGGCGGAAGCAGATCCAGCCCAGTGCCAGCGGATACAAACACATCAAGGGCAAACAGGCATACATCTGCAGTTGGCTGGTTTGCGGGACGAAGGCGGGGGAGAAAATCAGCAGTCCCACGCCCATCCCGAGAATCTGTGCCACGGTGCCCGCCAACAGGAAACGTAAACCGCCAATGGCCACATTGTTCATCGCCATCATGGCCAGGGTCGTCGCGCCGGGCAGCGGATTGAAGTGCATGGCGGCGACCCAAAAGCCGCCGAGAAAGGCGTCCACCAGCAGGTTGCGGTGTTCGGCGTGATAAGGCACTTGCGCGCGGCGCGCCCATTGATAAGCCAGGTGCGGCCAGAGTACGGCGTTGAGCAGCATCGCCACCCAGACCCACGGTGCAGGGTTGAGTGGATACATCGCCGCGCTCACGAGCAACAGCCCCAAAGCCAGACCCAGGGTTCGCGATGTATAGAGCCTCCTGGCCAGTGAAAGTCCTTTTCCTCCCGTTTTTTCCATAGAGGCCTCTGCGCCACTGAACGGAACCTGAAAACACTAGGGTTTCAAGTGTGGTGAGAGTCTATCAGGGCAACGGCAAATAGCCATCACCGGCTGGCGGTCTGAATACCAAGGCATCGCCATGAGGCGAGGGCCCAATGTTTGGCTATACATGAAAGGAGGGTTCGATCAATAACGATAAAAAAGGAGGCCCATGCAAACCTTTCAAGTGTTGATCATCGGCAGCGGTTTTGGCGGTCAGTGCGCGGCGATCAATTTGCTCAAGGCAGGCATCAGCGATTTCCGCTTGCTGGAACGACGGGACTTTTTCGGCGGCACCTGGTGCCAAAACACCTACCCCGGTGCCGCGGTCGACGTGCCCTCGCCGCTCTATTCGCTGTCCTTCGCGCCCTACCGCTGGACACAAATGTTCGCCGGGCAGGCCGAACTGCACCACTACACCCAGTACGTGGTGGAGCACTTCGGCCTGCGAGACAAGGTGGAACTGCAGGCCAATGTCGAGCGCATCGAATGGGACGACGACAGCAAATGCTGGGCGGTGCACACCGCCAGCAAAGGCACGTTCCATGCGCAGTTCCTGATCAACGCCACCGGGCCATTGAGCCAACCCGTGATTCCACACTTCCAGGGCCAGGAGCGGTTTCAGGGCAAGACTTTTCACACCAACAACTGGGATCACACCTACGATTACCGGCAAAAACGCGTGGCCATCGTTGGCAGCGGCGCCAGCGCGGCCCAGGTGATTCCGACGATTGCCCCGGACGTCGAGCATCTGCATGTGTTCCAGCGCACGCCTCACTGGGTGTTGCCTCGGGCCGACCGTGCCTTTGGGCCCTTCCAGCGTTGGTTGCTGGGGCTCAAACCGGCCTACAAACTGTTGCGCTGGATCATCTACTGGCTGTTCGAAACCCGGGTGATTGCCTTCAAGTATTCGAAACCAGCGATCCGCCTGGTCCAGCAACACGCCCTGCGGTTCCTCAAACGGCAAGTGCCCGACCCCCAATTGCGGCAGAAACTGACACCCGACTACGTCATCGGCTGCAAACGGGTGATCATCTCCAGCACCCTGTACCCGGCGCTGGGTCGCAGTAACGTGAGCCTGCACAGCCGCGAGCAAGGCATCGCCGCCATCGATGAAACCGGCATCGTCACCCAGGACGGCCAACACATCGACCTGGACCTGATCGTCTGGTCAACCGGTTACGACGCCACCGACGGGGTGATTTCCTACCCGGTCACCGGCAAAAACGGCACACAACTCAAAGATTTCTGGGCCCAGTATCCGCGGGCCTACCTCGGCACCAGCCTGCCAGACTTCCCCAACCTGTTTATCGTCACCGGCCCCAACACGGGCATCGGCCATACCTCGGCGCTGTTCATCATCGAGTCTCAGATGAACTACATTCTCGATTGTATTCGCACGTTAAAAGAACACGGTTTGCGCAGTATCGAAGTACGCCCCGAAGCAGAACGTACCTACACTGAAATGATCCACCGGGAGATGGAACGCACCGTCTGGAAGTCCGGGGGCTGCCACAGTTGGTATCAAAGCAAGAGCGGTCATGTGATTGCGATGTTTCCGGGGTTCAGTTTCAGCTATCACCGGTTGACCAGGGCGCTGAAACCCGCCGATCACATTCTGTCCTGATCACGTAAAAGGAAGATGCCTGATGCTTTTGTTGGTTGTCGCATTCGCAGTTTTCGTGGCCTGGAGCTGGTTGAGTTACCCGGCCATCGGTCATTGGCTCTATGACTTGAACATGTCGATAGAGGCCAAGCTGTATGGACTGCACAAAATTGTCGTGCCGATCGCCGAAATGACCGTCTCGACCTGGCAAGGCGGGCCGTACGAAGCGTCCAGCAGCGTGCTGATGCTCCACGGCTACAGCGCCGACAAAAATATCTGGCTGCGCTTTGCCCGGCACTTTGTCGGCAACTATCGGGTGATCATCCCCGACATCGCCGGCCATGGCGAAACCGGCTTCAAGGCGGGCGGCGGCTATGACATTCCGTTGCAGGCCAAGCGGATGATCCAGTTGCTCGATGTCTGCGGCGTCGAGAAAGTCCACGTGATCGGCAACTCGATGGGCGGCTACATGGCTGCCTGGCTCGCGGCCACGTACCCGGACCGCATTGTTTCGGTGGCCCTGATCGACCCCGCGGGTGTCACCGCCCCCGAAGCCAGCGACCTGGAGCGGCATTTGGCCAAGGGCCACAACCCGTTCCTGATTCATTCACGGGAAGAATTCCAGCGTTTCTACGCCATGACCATGGCCGAACCGCCATGGGTACCCAAAGTGGTGCTGGACGCCATCGCGCAACGCTATGAACAGCAATGCGAGGAGCTGGAAGAAATCTTCAGGGACTTTCGCGCCAGCCCGCCGATGGAGCCGAAACTGCCCGACATCAAGTGCCAGGCGCTGTTGCTGTGGGGGCGCAAGGACCGCTTGATCGATGTCAGCAGCGTGGCGATCTGGAGCAAAGGCATCGCTGATCTGCGAGTGGAAGTCTGGGACCACACCGGCCATATGCCGATGGTGGAACATCCGACGATTGCGGCGCGACTGTATCGGGAATTTTTGGCATCGCTGCGCTCGGAAAGCCCTCAGGACCAGCGGTTGCACTGAGCATGCAGTCCTTTGAAGAATGAAGTTCGTAAGATTCTTCGTTTGTCGGCGCCGCGCAAGGCTGCGATCTTTTCCCGCATCCTTTACGTCACCGCACCAGGAATTGTTTTCATGAGCCACCCGAACTTCGTCAGCCCTGACCTGATCCGCCAACGCTTTTCCAAAGCGATGTCCGACATGTACCGCGAAGAAGTGCCGCTCTATGGCGCGCTGATGGAACTGGTGGAACAGACCAACCGTCACGTGCTGGACAGCGATCCACAGATCGCCCGACAGTTGAACAGCACCGGTGAAATCCAGCGCCTGGACCTGGAGCGGCATGGCGCGATCCGTGTCGGCACCGCCGATGAACTGGCCACCCTCGCCCGGCTGTTTGCGGTGATGGGCATGCAGCCGGTGGGTTATTACGACCTGACCCCGGCCGGTGTGCCGGTGCACTCCACGGCTTTTCGCGCGGTGCATGAAGCGGCGTTGCAGGTCAGCCCGTTCCGGGTATTCACCTCCCTGCTGCGCCTGGAACTGATCGAAGACACGGAACTGCGAGCGTTTGCCCAATCGGTGCTGGATAAGCGTTCGATCTTCACGCCCACGGCGCTGATGCTCATCGAGCGCGCCGAAACCCAGGGCGGCCTCACCGAACAGGAGGCCCAGGACTTCGTCGAGCAGGCGCTGGAAACGTTCCGCTGGCATCACACCGCCACCGTGACCGCCGAGCAGTACCGCAAACTCAGCGCCCAGCATCGCCTGATCGCCGACGTGGTGGCGTTCACTGGCCCGCATATCAACCACCTGACGCCGCGCACCCTGGACATCGACATCGTCCAGGCGCAAATGCCTGCCCACGGCATCACCCCCAAAGCGGTGATCGAAGGCCCGCCCCGCCGTCAGTGCCCGATCCTGTTGCGCCAGACCAGTTTCAAAGCCCTGGACGAGCCTGTCGCCTTCACCGATCAAGCCGAGAATCGTGGCAGCCACAGCGCCCGTTTCGGCGAAATCGAACAACGCGGCGCGGCGCTCACCCCCAAAGGCCGGGCGCTTTACGACCGTTTGCTCAACTCTGCCCGGGATGAATTGAAAGACTTCCCCAATGAGGCCAATGCCGCACGTTACAACGCGCTGATGGCGCAGCACTTTGCAGAATTCCCTGACACCGTTGAGGGCATGCGCCAACAGGAACTGGCGTACTTTCGCTACTTCGTCACGGAAAAAGGTTTGGGGGCCGATGAGCTGAAATCGTGGTCGCTGGAGGATCTGCTCAGCGGCGGCTATTTGCGGGTTGAACCGTTGGTGTACGAAGATTTCCTGCCCGTGAGCGCTGCGGGGATTTTTCAGTCGAACCTGGGGGATGCGGCGCAAACCCACTATGGCGTGCAGTCAAACCGGCAGGTGTTCGAGAAGGCGCTGGGGCGAGCGACGATTGATGAGTTGGCGTTGTATGCCGAGACGCAGCGGCGCTCGATCGAGGAATGTTTCGCTGCGTCGAGCCTCGCGATCTGAGGCGTGGCACGAACGTGTAGCAACTGGCGCAGCCTGCGTCCGGCTGCGAAGCAGTCGTTGTTTCAGCCGCCGCGGTCTTCAGACAAACCGTGTTTGCCGGTTTTACGACTGCTGCGCAGCCGGACGCAGGCTGCTACACGTTAGATTTAGCGGAGCTTCGCCAGCAGTTCTTGTGCCGCAGCCTCGGACGATGCCGGATTCTGACCGGTAATCAGTAAACCATCAGTGAGCACATAACTCGCCCAGTCAGCACCTTTGGAATAGACACCCCCCTTCTCCTTAAGCATGTCCTCCACCAAAAACGGCACAACCTTCGTCAGTTGCACAGCCTCTTCCTCAGTGTTGGTAAAGCCCGTCACGCGCTTGCCTTTGACCAGCGGCTGGCCGTCCGCGCCCTTGACGTGACGCAACACACCCGGTGCGTGGCAGACGGCCGCGACCGGTTTGCCTGCCTTGTAAAACGCCTCGATCAGAGCGATCGAAATGTTGTCTTCGGCCAAATCCCACAGCGGGCCATGGCCGCCCGGATAAAAAACCGCGTCGTAATCTTCAGCTCTCACGCTGCTCAGCAGAGCGGTAGAGGCCAATGCGGACTGGGCGGCAGAATCTTTGCGAAAGCGCTCGGTGGCCGCGGTTTGAGCGTCCGGCTCGTCGCTTTTTGGGTCCAGCGGTGGTTGACCACCCTTGGGCGAGGCCAGGGTCAACTGAGCGCCGGCGTCCTTGAAGGCAAAGTAAGGTGCGGCGAATTCTTCCAGCCAGAAGCCGGTTTTCCTACCCGTGTTACCCAATTGATCGTGTGACGTTAGAACCATCAGGATTTTCATGTCGTTCTCCTTGAGTTCGCAGATGTTCATTCATCTCGGCGCTGAGTTTGACCTCCAGGCTGCAGCATTCGTTGCACCTGTCACCCTAGCGCTTCTGCTGCCACTTTTCGGCGAATGAGACGATTGGTCACCGAATGATGGCTAAGCGCCTTGATGCGCAAGAAGTTGCGCACTCAGCGCTGCAAACGCCCTTCCCCGGTCGCTGATCGCCCAGCCTGTCAGGCGCCCCAGCCAAGTGCGCAAGAAGTTGCGCAGTACTGCGCAACTTCTTGCGCACATTCACCAGCGATCGCTGCCGAACATCCTCCGCGAGCTCCTGAAATTCTCTCAACCACCTGATTTATATAGCCTTTATCGTTTCTGGCACGGACCTTGATAACAGTCAGGCACCCACCGGGCGATACCGCCTCCCGGGCACCCTAACTTTTAGCAAGGAGCACATCCATGGCTACACCAGCGTACATGTCCGTCACTGGCGAAAAACAAGGTCTGATCACTGCCGGCGCATTCACCGCCGACTCGGTTGGCAACACCTACCAGGAAGGTCACGAAGACCAGGTCATGGTTCAGGCTTTCAGCCACGACGTGATCATCCCGCGTGACCCACAGTCCGGCCAACCGACCGGTCAGCGCGTCCACAAGCCAGTCGTGATCACCAAGGTGTACGACAAGGCTTCGCCACTGCTGCAGGCGGCTCTGACCTCCGGCGAGCGCATGAGCGAAATCGTTATCCAGTGGTACCGCACTTCGGCTCAAGGTACCCAAGAGCACTACTACACCACCAAACTGGAAGACGCGATCATCGTCGCCATCAACAACAAAATGCACAACTGCCAGGACCCGTCGAACTCGCACTTCACTCACCTGGAAGAAGTGCAATTCACCTACCGCAAAATCACCTGGACCCACGAAGTATCCGGTACTTCGGGTTCCGATGACTGGCGTCTGCCGGTCGCCTAACTCAGGCCGACCGTCTCAAGCATCGGCCAGCTCTGCTGGTCGATGTTGTTTTCGCCCTTCCAGAATTTTCGCGTCCGCAAGCTCCCTGCACGGGTGCCGGCGAGCGCCGCTGCACTGCACGAGGAACAAGGGATGTTCGCGCCGGCCAATCAAACTCACTTTGCCCTGACCATCGAAGGTCTTTCCAGCGACTTCCAGGTTTTCTCCCTGCAAGGTCGGGAAGCCATCAGCCAGCCTTTTGTGTTTGAGGTGGAGCTTGTCAGTGAACAGCCGTCCCTGGACCTCGAGACCCTGCTGCACAAACCGGCCTTTTTGCAGCTCTCGCCTGACGGCAGCGGCATTCATGGCCAGATCTATCGTGCTGCCCAGGGTGATTCCGGCAAACGCCTGACCCGCTACGCGGTGACCCTGCGCCCGCAACTGTCTTACCTCGCGCATCGCATCAACCAACGCATCTTCCAGAACCTCACCGTGCCGAAAATCATTGGCAGCGTCCTCGAAGAGCACGGCATCCAAAGCAATGCCTATGAATTCAAAGTCGGGGCGATTTATCCCGAGCGCATTTACTGCGTTCAGTACGATGAATCGGACCTGCAATTCATCCAGCGCCTGTGCGAGGAGGAAGGTATCCACTACCACTTCCAGCACAGCGCCACGGCCCACAAGCTGGTGTTCGGCGATGACCAGACGGTGTTCCCGAAACTCGCGCCCGTGGCCTACCAGCAAGACTCCGGCATGGTCGCCAACGACCCGGTGATCAAGCGCTTTGACCTGCGCCTGGAAACCCGCACCAGCCGCACCACCCGCCGCGACTACGACTTCGAAAAACCGCGCCTGACCCTGGAAAGCGAAAACCGTGGCGACGCCCTGCCCGACCTCGAAGACTACGACTACCCCGGCCGCTTCATCGACCGCGAACGCGGCAAGCACCTGGCCAAACGCGCCCTCGAACGCCACCGCAGTGACTTCCAGCTCGCCGAAGGCAAAAGCGATCAGCCGTTGCTGGTCAGCGGCCACTTCCTGGCCCTGACCCAACACCCGAAAGCCAAATGGAACGACCTGTGGCTGCTGACCGAAATCCTCCACGAAGGCAAACAGCCGCAAGTGCTGGAAGAGTCGGTCACCAGCGACACCACCAACCTGAAAGGCGATTTCCACCAGGGCTACCGCAACCGCTTCCAGGCCACCCCGTGGGACGTGCCGAACCGCCCGCCTCTGACTCAAAAGAAACCGCGCATCCTCGGCAGCCAAAGCGCCGTGGTCACTGGGCCAAAAGGTGAAGAAATCCACTGCGACCCATACGGTCGCGTCAAAGTGCAATTCCACTGGGACCGCGAAGGCCAGGCCGACGACAAGACCAGTTGCTGGCTGCGCGTCTCCTCCGCCTGGGCCGGCGCCCACTACGGCGGCATCGCCATCCCGCGCATCGGCATGGAAGTGCTCGTCACCTTCCTCGAAGGCGACCCCGACCAACCACTGATCAGCGGCTGCCTGTACCACAAGGAAAACGTCGTCCCGTACGACCTGCCGGCGAACAAAACCCGCAGCACCTTCAAAACCCTGAGTTCCCCCGGTGGCGGCGGTTACAACGAACTGCGCATCGAAGACAAAAAGGGCCAGGAACAAATCTTCCTGCACGCCCAACGCGACTGGGACGAAAACGTCGAACACGACCAGAAGATTCGCGTCGGCAACGAACGCCACGACACCGTCGAGCAAAACAGCTACAGCGAATTCAAGGCCGAAGAACACCACACCGTCTACGCCGACCGCAAAGTCGAAACCCGCGCCAACGACCACCTCACCGTGGGCGTCAACCAGCACATCAAAGTCGGCACCGGCCAATTCATCGAAGCCGGCCAGGAAATCCACCTGAGCAGCGGCATGAAAGTCGTGCTCGAAGCCGGCAGTGAACTGACCCTCAAGGGCGGCGGCAGCTTCATCAAGATTGATGGCAGCGGCGTGACCCTGAGCGGGCCGGTGATCAACATGAACTCGGGTGGCAGCCCCGGCAACGGCACCGGCGCCGCACCACTGATGCCCGGCGTGCTGAAACAGGCCGACGCGGATAAGGCTGGCGCGGTCCTGACCCCGGCACAGATCAACACCCTCAAACGCAACGCGCCGTTCTGTGAAGAGTGCGAAAAATGCAAGGCAGGTGCTTGTGCGATCTGATCTTTTGACCCCGCAGGATTGGCTGGCTGAACGGCCGTTGCAGGCTAATGAACGTCTTTATTTGATTGTCAGTGCGTCGAGCGATGCCGAGCCACTGAAGGCCTTCTACCAGCAGGAGATGGCACCGGAACTGATCTCGATCTGGAGCGGCACGCCGTACGCCGATTGGCAGCCCGTGATGCCCTACCTCGCCGAGCTAAAACCCAGCGCCGGTTTCCTTCAGTGGATTGCTGAAACCGACGCTCAGGATTGGGGCTGGCTGGCGGTGTCCATCAGCACTCCGGATGTGGTCTTCGAACATCTTCGCAGTTTGACTCAGGTGCGTATGCCCGATGGGACCGAGGTGTTTTTTCGGTTCTGGGATGGGCGGCATATTTACCCGATTCTAGAAGGATTGGGTGCTGGCGCGGGAGAAGTTTTGCCGGTGTTCGACCGCTACCTGATCAATGGCCAGACACTGGAAGTGGGACCGAGGGGAGTGCCACCGGCCAAGGCCTGGCCGTGGTGGGAGGTGCCGCAGAAGTTAGTCGACACGCTGGCCGAAAAAGACCACACCACCGTCGTCGACAACCTGATGCAGTGGCTGGGAGAGGACTGCCCGGAACTGTTCTTCGCCTTCCCCGAAAGTAACTTGCGCCACAAGGTCGAGCGCTTCGTGCGCCAACAATCCAATACAGAAGATATGGCAGAGCGTCTTGCTGCTGAGCTGACAAAGGAAGTCACGTCATGATTGATCCCATCGGTAAATTGGTCCTTCAAGTCCTGGACGCCAAGACGCCTGACGTGAGCCTTATCCTCAAGGACTTCAAGAATTGCCTGAGCGACTACAAGGACTGGGCAGACGGCTTCTGGACCGGTTGGGCGTTGGACGTGGATCAGACCTTCAAGGTAGGCAATGAAGTCAGCCTCACCAAGCGAAAGACCAAGACGGGACCGGTTGAAACCTACGCCACCTGCCCGCTGGTAGGCGACTTCACACTGATCCACATGTTCGAGTCGGCGCGATTTGTACCGATCGGCAACACACCAGTGAAACTGGAACCTGTCACCAAAGGCACCTTCTACGATGACGTCACTGGCCCTGTCATTGAAACAACAATTGGCCCAAGCGGCATCAAGGTTATCGACCGTTGCAAGAAAGGCCAGATGTACCGCATCACCTTTTTCCCAAACGTATCCCAAAGCAATGTCAAAGCGCTGTACGACTCCTACCAGGGCGTGATCGGCAATCTCAATGGTTGGTTGCAAAGTGAATGGTCGGGCAAGTTTCAGCCACTGTGGGCCAGCTACTCCGCCGCTGATCGCATGGGCCGCTCCGTCATCCTCGTGAAACAAGCGATGGATGGCTTGGAGAAAGCATTACTCAGGCTGTGGGATGACATCAAAAGCCTGTTCGAACTTCTCGCGAACCCTGAAGTTAAGAAAAACCTCGAAAGGCTCCGCGATTTCTTGTCAGACGCCGAGATCGACAAGATTTATGCCGCATCCAAGGAATCGCTTGCGTCAGGCCTGTTGATCCTTAGTGACGAACCGCTGATGTTCATCTACATCTCGGCGATCGTGGCTTGGGTCGGCATGTTGCCGCCGCAGGTCGTCGTCGACGTAGTGACAGCCATTGCGTCGGAGTTCCTGATCAACGTGGTGCTGGGCATTTGCCTGACTGGTGGTATGGGGATCGCAGTGCGAGTGGGGACCAAAACCCTGTCCACGGTCAAGACCGGTACGGCGATCAAATACCTCGAAGAGCTGGCCGCGAAGCTATTGACGTTGAGCGGCAAACACAGCCTGCCAGCCCACGCCGAAGTGTCGAAGCCATTGATTGCCAGTGCCAAGAATGTGCCAATGAAGCCGGCTAAAACGGCGGCACTCAAAATCGACAAGGCCGCCGCCAATGGTTCTAAAAGTCAGGTACCGAAAACAACGGATACACCGAAGCAGGAAGTGAAAGACGCTTCTTCGTTTCCTCGTAAAAAGGCAGAGCAACAAACCAGCCTTCAGCCAAAGGAGAAGGTCGACGACGTTTCTACTCAGTCGAAAACACCGGACGACAAAAGTGCCGCCTGCGCCAAGAATACCTGCACCAACAACTGCCCGGTTTCCATGGTCACGGGAGAAGAGCTGCTGACCCTGACCGACGGCGAACTCGGCGGTCTGCTACCGTTCAGCTGGACGCGCCTCTATCGCACCAGCGCCGCAGAAATCGATTGCGGTCTCGGTTACGGCTGGAGCCACGCCTTGGCGCAACGCGTCGACGTCAACGACGGCGAAGTGATCTGGACCGACCACGAAAACCGCGTTACCACGTTTCCGTTGCCCACTGTGCAGCGACCAGCAATCACCAACAGCCTGTCAGAAGCTGCAATCTTCATCGGTGACGATCCTTCCGAGCTGATCCTCACCCAAGCCGACGAACGCACGCGGTTCTACCACTTCCGCTACAACAGTAATGGCGCCACGCTGATCGCTATCAGCGACGACTATGACAACCGGCTGCACATTACCCGTGACATCCACGGTCGAATCAAACGTGTCGATAACGGTGCCGGTCGCGCCCTCCTCGTGCGTTACGATCGAAAACACATCGTCGCCATCGACTATCAGCAGTTCAGCCCGGCAGACAATCTGGAAGATGCCTGGAGCACCATCCAGACGTTGGTCACCTATGGCTACGATGCCCAGCGCCGCTTGATCGAAGCCAAAAACGCTGCCGGTGAAGCCGAGCGTTATGCCTACAACGACCAAAACGTCATTCTCGAGCGTCAACTGGCCGGGGGCGCCAGTTTCTACTGGGAATGGGAAAAAGAAGGTAAATCGGCGCGCTGCATCCATCACTGGGCAAGCTTCTCGCAGATGGACGCGCATTACGCCTGGGATGACAAAGGCAGCGTCACGGTTACCAACGCTGACGGCAGCGAAGAGGTCTACACCCACGACGATAAGGCTCGACTGGTCGCCAAAGTCGATCCGGACGGTGCGGAACACCTCAAGGCCTATGATGACAAAGGTCGCCTGATCGCCGAAAAAGACCCACTCGGTGCAGTCACCGAATACCAGTACAACGACGCCGGCCGACTGGTCACGGTCATTCCACCGGAAGACACCCCGACCACTTACGAGTACTACCGCGGGTTTGTCCGTGTGGTAAACCGCGGCCCGGCAAAGTGGACATACTGGCGCAACGATCAGGGCGACATCACCGAACAAGTCGACCCGAATGGCAACTCAACCCACTACAGCTACAACCGCCAGGGCCGTCTGCTGGAGATCCGCCACCCCGACGGTAGCCGCCATCAACTGGGCTGGAACAACCTTGGCCAACTGCTCGAAGAACAGCTACCGGATGGCGGCCAACGCAAATACCGCTACGACACCTTGGGTCGGCTGATCACTCGTCAGGAAGAAAGCAGCGCGATCACTCACTACCAATGGGACGCTGCCAACCGCCTCGCGCAAATCACCCTACCTGGTGGTGCTACACGCACCTTCACCTATAACGCCTATAGCAAAGTCACTGCTGAATGCGATGAACTGGGCCGCGTCACCCGCTACGAATACGCCGACGGCCTGCACTTGGTCAGCCGTCGTATCAATCCAGACGGCAGCCAACTGCGCTACCACTACGACAACGCGCGCCTATTGCTCAGCGACATCGAAAACGAACGTGGCGAGCAGTACCACCTCGATTACTACCCAAACGGCCTAATCCAGCAGGAAATCGGGTTCGACGGTCGCCGTACTGCCTATGAGTACGACCTCAACGGCCAACTGCTGAAGAAAACCGAATTCGGCGACGACGGTAGTGAGCTGGTCACGGAGTACCAGCGCGACGCCGCTGGCCGTCTGCAGGTGAAAACCTTGGCCGACGGCCAGGAAATTCACTACAGCTACGACGCCCTCGGCCGTTTGGTCAACGTCGACGACGGCCAATGGCCGCTCGCCTACGAGTACGACCGTCAAGACCGCCTGATCACCGAACACCAGGGCTGGGGCACCTTGCGTTATGAGTACGACACCCTCGGCCAGTTGAGCCATTTCCGCCTCCCCGACGGCAGCGCACTCGACTACCGCCACCAAACCGGTGGCCGTCTGAGCAGCATCGACCTCAATGGCTCCCGCCTGACCACGCACAAGTTCAGTGCCGGGCGT
Organism: Pseudomonas silensiensis; assembly: GCF_050434865.1. Lineage (NCBI taxonomy): Bacteria > Pseudomonadati > Pseudomonadota > Gammaproteobacteria > Pseudomonadales > Pseudomonadaceae > Pseudomonas > Pseudomonas silensiensis. The sequence goes on along the minus strand of NZ_JBNDJH010000013.1, from coordinate 55,408 downwards.
GAACAGCAGCGTCAGCAAGGCTTGTTGCTCAGCCAATACCAGTACGACGAACAAGGTCGCCTGCAAGCCCACAGCGTCAGCCAGCAAGAACACTACCTATTCCAGCGCCGCTACGCCTACGATGCTAACGGCAACCTCGCCGGAATCGACGACAGTCGCAAAGGAAACCGCAGCTACCACTACGATCCGCTTGACCGCTTGATCAATGTTCGTGGCACCACCCCGGAAAGCTTCGCTCACGACCCCGCGGGCAACCTCCTCGGCCAAAGCGACCAGCCGACTGCGAACCTGGTCAATGTCAAAGGCAACCGCCTGCTGATGCAAGGCGACCGCCACTACGACTACGACGCCCACGGCAACCTGATCCGCGAACGTCGCGGCGTCGGACAGAAACTAGTTACCGAGTACCGCTACGACTGCCAGCATCGCCTGATTGGAGTGACCCTGCCCGGCGGCAGCGTCGCGAGCTACCAGTACGACGCCTTTGGCCGCCGTATCGCCAAAACCGTTGACGGCCACACCACAGAATTTCTGTGGCAGGGCGAACGCCTCATCGCCGAAAGCGCTCACAACCGCTATCGCAGCTACATCTACGAACCGGGTAGCTTCCGCCCATTGGCGATGCTCGATGGCGAAGGTCCGCTGAAAGCCACGCCGTTCTACTATCAACTCGACCACCTCGGCACCCCGCAGGAACTCACCGACTACAGCGGCGAGATCATGTGGTCGGCGAAATACCGCGCCTACGGCAACCTCGCTACGCTGGATGTCGCTGAAATCGACAACCCGCTGCGCTTCCAGGGCCAGTACTTCGATGCGGAAACTGGGCTGCACTACAACCGGCATCGTTATTACAATCCGGGCACTGGGCGGTTTCTGACGCCGGATCCGATCAAGCTGGCAGGTGGGTTGAACAACTACCAATACGTACATAACCCAACGAGTTGGGTGGATCCGTTGGGGTTGGATCAGTGCCCAGGGGCTCCAGGGTGTAAGCCAAGTATTAATGGGGCGGAGGATCCGCCCACGGTAAACCGCAACGAAGCCTTAAGTGGTATGGCAACGCCATTGGACCCTCATGCTTATAGCGTTTTGTACGAGGCCAAAATTGGCCCGGATGTTCTAGCCGTTCCAAACCGCGCAGAACATTTTAAGGTTGCAAACGAAAGCCTTTTAAAATCAGCCAACACCGATGCAGACTTTAATAAAATCATGGAAACCATGGTGCCAGGATTCAGGCGTGTAAAGGGCACCAAGATACCTACCAAAGGTATTAGCCCTGGTAAAGAAGTCACATGGCATCACGTACCAGGAACGGATACACTCCAACTGGTATGGCGCTATCAACATGAACAATCGAAAGGCCCTCAATGGAATGCTCTTTGGCAGAAGCTGTTCCATCCTGGAAACAAAGGGGGCTTTGCAGATGGAAAAAAATAATTACGGAGGTCTGAAATGAAATTTGACTGGAGCTCTTTTGGGATTGAACAAGGTTCCTCAGTTGATAGCAATACGATTTCCCAAGTACAAAAACTACTTGGTGTAAGCTTTCCAAAGTCATACTTGGACTTGGTCACATATTCCGACGAAGCCTCTCCAGAGGTATCTGCATTTTCATATGGCGACGAAGGGACTTGCATAAGCGAGTTCTTTTCGTTCTCGCCTGATGTGACCCCATATACCATCTCATGGTACTTAGGGGCAGGAAAACCTCCGGGGCTTCCCAAAGGAATGGTCCCTATAGCAAGGGATGCAGGTGGTTACCTGGTTTGCCTGAATTTCAAAACGCCCTCCATTACTGTTGAGATTTTCGATCCAAACTCAAGCAGTACTTACTTTATTGCTAGTGATTTTGATGATTTTGTTAACTCGTGGAGTGAATAGGAGGAGTAGCGAAAAAAGTCGTGCAATCCCGTGATCCGGTTTTGCATACACCACGCCAGATAGTTGGGGGGCAGTATAGTGCGTGTAGCATTGTTTAAAAACAGCGAAGTATCCTTCTTGCAGCTACTTAACGATGCTGATGTTTCCTATGAGAAGCTGTATCCGGCTTATGGCTCTGTAATGGCATCGGGTACCATGATTGTTCTTGGTCAGACAGCCGCCATAGCGGGATCAATGGCTACCATAATTGTAGCTTGGCTCAAAGTTCGCTCCAGCCGAAAAGTCATTATCACACTAAAGGATAAACAGGTAGTGCAATTGGAAGGCTATTCTGCCGGCGAAGTTAAGGAATTGTTGCAGATGGCGGAGCAAATTGCAGTCATTGATACGCTATCCCCAAATTCCATTAAATAGTCCCTTTTGAGTTGAGCCAATTTGATGCCTGGGAGCAACTTCAATGATCAGCAATTTTGAAAAAGCGCTAAACAGAGATGAATTCCCGGAATACTTCAGAGGTAGTGGCATTTACTTTACGAAAGCCCCCGACTGGGGAACCCAGCTTCACGTCATTAATTGGCAAGGTCTTTGTGGGTTTCTAAAAACACAAAAAAATCCAGTTGCAACCCTGAAAAACGCATTCGAAAAATACCTAAAAACCATCACAAACAGTATAGTGGATGCAAACGATCTTCTAGAAAACATAGGCTGCTACTACTACATGCGAAAAAAGATTCCAACCTTATCTGAAAACGGGTTTGATCTAATTCGCGACCTATCACACAACGAAAAACAAATAATTTCCAATTGTATGGAATTTCTGCATCAAGAAATTTATAAAATCAATAATGCACAGGATATTGAAACTTACAATCGACGCATAACAAAGCTTGCCAATGATGGCGGACCAAAAAATTTCAGAAACCTGTGACCATAAAAAATCGAACGCCACAAGGCATTACGAGTGCGGATTAAATGAGATTAAGGGGGGACAGATTAATTTCTACGCACTCACAAAAATAAACCCGCCCTTTTAGTTAGTCCCACTTTAGTCATCAAACGCGGAACAAAGAAGCAGCGCTGATCGGATCTGAAAGCATCACCCCATGGATAGTGGCTTGGGAGCGCTGTTGAAAAACTTTGCCTACTGGGAAAATCCCCAATGAAAACCACGTTTGAAATCGCCTTAAATCAGCATGAAATTTCCGATTTTTTCAAAGGAGATGGCATCTATTTCGCCAAGGGATCCGAATGGGGCGACCATCTATACATAAGCAACTGGCAGGAGATGTGCGGCGTACTAAAAACCCAAAACACGGCGCAGAGCTTACTGACAACTTTATTTCAAGAATACGTTCAATGCCTGGATGAAAACTACGAAGATGCTGAGGGGCTATTTTCCAACATAGCAGCCTTTTACATTGCAAGAGACATGTTTCAATTTTTATCGACCGACAACTACGACCTTATTGAGAGCCTCGAGACAAAAGACAAAGAAAACATAGGCCGCCTATTTAGACTCTTAAGAAAAGATTACGACAGAAAGAACAAAAATCTACCAAATTACTCTTTCGATCAAGAAATTCAAAAATTAAAAAGAAACGGCTGCACCATCGAACTAGAGGCTCTTTAAGGGAAAATAAAAACAAAGGGGACTGATTTATTTTCTATGTAACCACGAAAATAAATCCGCCCCCTTTTTTTATACTTAGACTTCATATAAAGTTGTCAGATTTTTTCTACACACTCGAAAATAACTCTCTCTTCTTTCGACTGCAAATCCCGCTGAAAATAAATCTAGGAATCATCTGGCCGATCTCCCCACCTCACAGAGGTGGCGCGAAATCAAACATGCTCACCACTGACCTGGCCGGTGAACTCGAAGGTTCACACCAGTTGTACGTAGTCGACCGACGATTACAGGTACGGGCGATCTAACGATCGCCCGTTTTTTATGCATTTCAAGTCAGCAACCCTTCCTCAACCTCATACTTAACCACCACCCGATTCTTATAAAGCCGCTCACTCTTCAACACCTGACTCTCCTGCCCCTTGCTCCTGATCTCCCGCCATATCTCGTTCTCGCGAAAAACCCGCCCACCGTCCCGCACAAACCGATGCCCGAGTTGATAAACGTGATATCGAAACTCTCTCGCCTGATCGCACAACAACTCCCCTTCCAACTGTTGCTCGGCGACATTGAGCTTCAACTGAAAATGGCGATTAGTCGGGTTATGCAATACCAGGTCAATGTAGTTGTAGAAGATCGCAGCCCCGGACCCGAATGGCAGAACTCGCCCTTCGTCAGGAAAGGGATCGAAGCTGTGGTTCGACCGTTCAACCACGACCAGCGGCGAGTGAATCGCCATCCAGTGAATCAGGTTGCTCAGTTGGCAGATCCCGCCGCCGATGCCCGCTGCGTGCTTCACCAAATGACAGCTCCATGCCTTCGACATAACCGCGTTTGCGGGTGGGTCGGCCCACGAGGCGGCAGAATGAAAAGTACTCGCCTGGGCCGATGATGACGCCGTCCATCGAATCGACGGCCAGTTTCAGGTTGATGACTTTGTTGTGTTGCAGGGCAAGATCGGAGTTGCCGAGTTTGCGGATCAGTTTGGAGGTGTGCTTGAGGTAGCGAAATGGCAAGCGGGAAACGGTGTTCAGCGAAACAGCGTATTGCTTGCGGGAGAAGCGCCACGCCAAGTGCCGGAACAGTCTTTTTTGCCACACGCGGAGCCAGTAGAGCGCCGGGTGGTAAAGGGAGAGTGGTTTCATCCGTGTCAGAACGGCGGCTGCCGTTTTCTTCCTTGATCTGCAAAATGCCGCGCATCTTAACGTATTGCTGCAGGTGTGTGTCGCACGTCGATAAGGTGTTCGCCCAGTGTAATGGCCTGGCAATCCATGCACCGGTAAAGAGCCCTGACACTGGGCGAACGGGAAGTATTTTAATTGAAGTCTTCGAATATGTCCGCGTATATGAACATGAAATTTATCGAAACAACATTTGATTAAATGTCGGCCCAAATACTATTTTACAAACCCGCAAACTCACCAGTTAGACCATTAAAACTGATTGTTCTTATACAGAAAAGTTGTACAAGAACAATCAATATATAGAGCTAATACTCAACTTCAGTGCTTGCTGGTCACTGTCAATATGTCGGTATAGGTCACGACGACACTCTGTCCAACTTTCAGGTCTTTCAATTTCGCTTGAACTTCGGGCCTTACGACGTCAACGGTCTTGGACTGGCCGGCGGGGTTTTCGAAGGTTACCCGGTTTTTCTTCAGGTCGATTTTGGTGATTTTCAGTTGGACCTGCACCTGACGGTAGGCTTCGCCGCCCGGGTTGTCGCTGCCGGGGGCTGCGCGGACTTCGCCAGCGCGTTCGACGGTGCCTGGCAGGCCCTTGTCGACATCGGTGTCGAGGTAGGCAGCGACGGAGCGGGTAACCTTGACGTTAACTTGATCGCCGACTTTCAGAGCTTTGAGGTTTTTGGCCTTTTCGGTCAATTGCACATGGACCTGACGACCTTCCGGCCCTTCAAGAACGACCTGATGGTTGGCAGCATCGACCGAGACAACTTTGGTGGTGACCTGATCCGCCTCCACAACGGCAGACAGCGGGATGTCCGCAGCCATAGCGCTAAGGCTGGCGGCAGACAGCAGCGTTGCGAGGGTGATGGCTTTAGTCAGTGTGTGAAGTTTCATAAGCGGTACATTCCCTGTGAATTGGAGGCAGCAACGAGCGCTGAACCACCGTTCAGCGCCCTCTGCGCAAATGAGCATAGACGCTGATCAGGGAGTGTTCGAAATTTCTTGGAGCGCTCCTCAAGCCTCGGGATCGTCGACTTCCTGGGCGACGTTCACGGCAGGCGAATCTTTATGGGATTGATCGGCCTGGGCCTTCAAGGCTTGCCACTGTTCCAGGTCAATGGCGCCCTGCCCCAGCAAGTCGTCGGCCACCCGCAGCAGTTCGGCGTAATGGGCGTCGGGGGATTGTTGCCAGTAGGCCTTGTCTTCGAACAGGCGCTGCCAGGCATCGAGGTCGGGGGGTTTTAGGTCTTCGCTCATGAGTGAGCTCCTGCGAGGCGTTCTAACGGTAGAGGCTTGCGCACCGTTTGGAGTTCCGGGGGATTTGGTGAGAAGGAGGGTCAAAGGATCGCAGCCTCGTTTCACTCGACAGCTGCTACAGGGGGTTAGTAGCCGGTCATTTCGAGGTAGCCCGTCCCGCCGCTGAATTGCACGGGGCCTTCCCAATAGGGAATGCGCAAAGCCATCCACGCGTTGGGGTTGAGCGCGCTGATCGTGATGTCGAGGTGTTTGTCGGGGATTTTGATCGACCAGCGTACCGGCATCAAACGTCCGGCGACTTTCGCGGTGTCTTGCGGTGTGAGGCTGATGTCGGCAGCGTGCAATAGCTGCGTCTGGCCTTGAGCGTCGATCCAGGTGCCGGTGAGGTAAGGCGCGCCGTCCTTTTGCCGCATGCGGTAGAGCATCACCTGTTCGCCGCTGTCCAGGTGCAGGGAAAACCAGTCCCACCCGGTCTGGTTAGCGGTCAGGGGTTGGCTGCTCCACTCGCGGTCGAGCCAGGCCGGGCCACTGACTTGATAGGTTTTGCCGTCGATTTCCAGTGTGCCGCTGGCCTGAAAAAACGGCTGACTGTAGTAGTACGACGCTTGCCCTTGTTCGGATTTCTGGCTGAAGCCTTTGTCGCCCTGAAGCACCAAAGGACGTGTGGAGGTCAGCCGCAGTTGATAGCCAAAATCCTTGTCCCGGGCGTTGAGTTGAAGCTGCACCATAGGCTCGGAGCCCTGACTGCTGAAACGCCAATCATCGATCCACGCGTTGAACGGTTCGAGACTCACGCCAGCCTGGCCAACGCCACCACGGGCGTAACGCTCGGCGGCGTGATGCACGGTCGACGATGTCACGGCTGCGTGGCCAAGCCAGATAATTTGATTACCCCAGCCGGCCACTTCGGACGTCGCTTTCAAGGCGCTGCGAAACAGCGTCCATTGGGCGCCGAACTCGCGTCCCTGATCGTCCTTGAGGTTGGCGGTGACGTACCACCATTCAATGCGAAAACCGTCATGAGGACCGTGATCCGCCGGAAAGCTGAACACCCGACCGGGCACCACCGGGGTGAACGCAGCGGCCTGATGACCCAGCCCGGCGAAGCCTTTCTCAACCGGCGCCGAGTTATCGCACCCGCTCAATAACGCCAATATCAACACACCGACCTTAATCTTCATGAGCAAACGTCCTAAGCAGATTCGCCGGTTGCGTGCGGTACAGCGAATACAGCGGCCACGCCGACGCCAGTAAAGTCGCCAGCAGTGCCAGCCCCATCAACTGCAATAGCTGCATCGGAAACACCCGCAGCGGCAAGCGCCAACCGAAGGCCTGGACGTTGATCACCGTGTCCAGGCACCACGCCAGCGCGATCCCCAACGGCAACGCCAGCACCAGAGTCAGCACCGCCAGCAACCAGGTCTGTCCGAGATTGAGCAGCATCAGTTGCCGGCGAGTCACACCCAGCGCCCACAGGGGGGCGAGTTGCCCGAGGCGGCTCTGACTTTGCGTCAACAGGCTGATGAACAGCGCCACGCCCGCCACGCAGAGGGTCAGGCTGTTGAGCGCGGCGGTCGCGGCAAAGGTGCGTTCGAACACTTGCGTGGACCAACCCTTGAGCCGGGCCTGATCGACGATGCGGCTGTCCTCCAGCGTGAAGCGTGTTTGCAGCGCGGTCAGGAAATCAGGGATCAACGTCGGGTCGATGCGCAGGTTGAAACGGCTCGGTGTCAGCTGCGGCCAGCCGCGCAGCAGATGGTTGACGTTGACCAGCAGGTGGCCCTTGGGATTGCCGTAGTCGGCGTAGATGCCGACGATCCGTGGCGACCAGGTGCCATTGGGTGTGGGGATCGTCAGGTGATCGCCAAGGCGCACCTTCAGCCGACGGGCCAGTTGTTCGCTGAGCATCAGCGCATCGTCCTTGGCCAGACGGTCCCACGGGTTGTCGCCCAAGGCTTCCAGCAGCGGCCAATGCTGGCGATACGTCGGGTGATCGATCACGCCGAAGACGTCCGCCGGCCAGCCTTGCAACTGGATCGACACTTGCCAGTTGGGCAGCACCGCCGTGAGTCCGGGTTGCTGCTTGAGCCAGGTTTGCAGCTCTCTGGCCTGGGCCGGATTTTGCGGATTAACGTAGAGTTCGGCGGTCAGGCGTTGTTCCAGCCAATCGCTGAAGGTCTGACGAAAACCGGCCGTCATGCTGCCCGCGCCAATGTTCGCCGCCAGTGCCAACAACAGCGCCATCAGCGCCAGGCTCAGGGCCGGTAGTTGCTGGCGGCAGTCGGCGAGAAACCATTGGCCGAGCACCGAGCGACTGCGATGCAGCACTCGGTTCAGCACCCAGTTGAGCACCACCGGCAACGCCAGCGCAGCGCCGATCAACAGTGCCGCCATCAGCACGAAGCCACTGCCCAGGCTGTCGCCAAAGATCAACGCCAGCGTTGCGATCACCGCGGCAATCGCGGCAACCCAACCCTGGCGCCGCAACCAGCGCGCGTGAGCCTGATGCCAGGCTTGCGGGTCGGCCAGGGCCAGCAAAGGCAGGCGCGCGGCCCGCAACAAACTGTTGGCCCCCGCCAACGACGCCCCCAACAGACTCAGGCCGACGCCGCTGAGCCACCACCACGGACTGAGGCTCAACTGCCCCGCCACTTCGGCGCCGTACAACCCGCGCAGACTCGCGGCGACATCCGGCAGCAGCACGCTGGCCAGCAGGTAGCCGCTGGCGACGCCGACCAGTCCGCCGATCAACGCCAGACCACCCAGTTCAACCGCCAGACAGGCAATCAGCATCCGTGCACTGACACCGCAGGCGCGCAGGGTTCTGAGCAAGCCACGGCGTTGTTCCAGCGCCAGGCCGATCGCGGCGTGGACGATGAACAGCCCGACCACGAATGACAGAAACCCCAGCGCATCGAGGTTCAGGTGAAAGCTCTCGGTCAGGCGCGACAAATTGTTCTCTTCGCCGCTGGTTTTGAGCTGCAGTTGTCCCTTGAATTGCTCAGGCAGCGGCGCGGTGAAACCCTTCGGCAGCAGCAGGCGCGACAGCTGATCCGACAGGCCGAGAATCTGCTGGGCGAAGCCGATGTCTACCAACAACACACCGGGGGCCATGTCGGGTTGGGCATGCAGCGGCGGCAAGGCCTGACCACCCAAAGTCAGGGGGCGCTCGCCTTCATGCAGACCCAAAACCTGCAACGTCTGCGACGAAATCCAGGTACTGCCCGGCGGGCTGAAAAACTTGACAACCTGCTCAATCGCCAACGCCTGCCCGGCCACTGAGGAACCGGCGGGCAGCGACACCGGCTCGATGCCCATCAACTGCAAGCGTTGGTCGTCATGACCCTTGAGCGTCACCCGGCCTTGCAGGACCGGCGACACCGGCCAACCCAAACGGCGCAAGTCGACAAACACCTGCTGGGAAAAGGTTGCGCTACTGGGTGAGCTGAGGCTGGCCTGGGGTTCGCCGCCGATCAACTGACTGGCCCGGGCATAGCTTTCGCGCGCCTGGCTGTTCAGCGCCTGCACGCCGGTCAGCAGACTGGTGGCGAGCCAAAGTCCGGTCAGCACACTGAAAAACTGCACCGGATGCTGTCGCCAATGACTGAGCAGCGCGCGCAGCGTCTCGCGAAAGACCCGCACTTCAGCGCTCGTCCGCGCCAGCCAGACGGCCACCGTGGAGCACCACCTTCTCTGCCAGCCGCGCGGCAACCCGAGGGCTGTGGGTGACCATCAACAAGGTGGTGGGACTGTCGTCGAGCAACTCCAGCAATAACTTCAAGACCTCATCGCTGGTGGCTTCATCGAGGCTGCCGGTGGGCTCGTCCGCCAGCAGCAGTTTTGGCTGCGACGCCAGGGCCCGGCCCAGCGCGACCCGTTGCTGCTGGCCGCCGGACAGCTGTTCCGGATAACGCTGCAGCAACTCAGCCAAGCCCAGACGTTGCACCAGATGCGCCTGCCAGCGCGGATCATGGCGCCCGGCCAGTCGCGCCTGGAACGCCAGATTGTCCTCCACGCGCAGACTGCCGATCAGGTTGAACTGCTGAAACACCAGGCCGATTTCGGTCCGCCGCCAGTTCGCCAGTTGCCCTTCGTTCATCTGCTCCAGCCGATATTCGCCGCTGCGGATGCTGCCGCGATCGAGCTTGTCCAGTCCGGCAATCAGGTGCAGCAAGGTGCTCTTGCCACTGCCCGACTCCCCCATCAACGCCAGGCTGCTGCCGGGTTTCAAGGTGAGGTCGACACCTTGCAGAACCGGCAGTGGGCCCTGGGGAGTGGCGTAGCTTTTGAAGACGCCTTGGACCGAAAGCATGGGGAAAACCGTTCGATGTGCGTGGAGCAAGGATAGCGGACGACAGCTGCACCGCGAATAGGTCCCGATCCTGGAACCTATCGCTTCACCGCCACCCACGTAAAACACAACGGCAACTGCGCCGTTTGCTGCTCATACCGATCATAGAGTTCCTCGCGGTTGGAATGCGGGTACTCCTTGAAGTGGCTGATCAGCAATCCGGCGTCGATGGCGCCGGTGAAGATGGCGCCCAAGGTGTGGACGAACCAGTAGGACGGCGCCGCCTGCTGGTCGACTTTGCCTTCGTAGACGATCGGTTGGTCCTGCACGAATGGTTCGCTGCGAAAGTACGAGCTGTCCGGCCGATACGGATCGGCGGACTCGGGGTCGAACATTTCGAGGAAGGGATGGGTTTCGTACACCACCAGGCTGCCACCGGGCTTGAGGGTTTGCGCGACGTGGCGGAAGAATTCGCCGATGTCCGGCATCCAGTTCAACACACCGATGGTGATCAGGGTCACGTCGAAGCGGCCATGAAGCTCTGGCGGCAAGTGATGGATGTCTGCCTCGATGAACTCAGGCGCATGGGGCGAGCGTGACGCCAGTTCCCGTGCCTGATCAAGAAACGCCTCGGACTGGTCGACGCCTACGACGCTTCGGGCACCCAACGCAAACAACGACAAGCTTTCGCGGCCGTTGTTGCAGCCCAGTTGCACCACGTCCTTGCCGTCGACACTGACCTGCGCCAGCAAGCCGCGCAAGGTGTCGTCGATACAGCAGAAATCACGCTGTGCCACGTCCTGCAAGAGTGACGGCCATTCGGGATTATCTTTATGGTGTCTAGCAGAGTCATTCCAGGCATCGCGGTTGCTGGCGATGACTGTTTCGGTTGATGGCATTTCCATTGCTCGCTCCAGAATTCGGGTCTTGATTGACCGGCCCGAGTCTAGATCAACGATTTTGAAGAACCCATGTGGCGTTTGTTGGAATGTTGTAAGCCGGCAACGCCAACGTACGGCAGCTATAGTTAATGACCTTGGGGATTTGCGGGAAAAACCGATTTCGCAGGTGCTGCCATGAAAACCACCGATCCGAGGCTATTGCTCGCCCTCTGCCTGATCACCACAACCGGTGCTCACGCGGACGACAGCCTGACACCCACTACCGATTACAGCAGTGGGTTCAACTATTACGGGGCCGACCAACCCTTCGCTCACCCCGTGCCACCGTCACTGAGCACCGTGCCGCCCGGCTCGTACATCCCGACAGCACCTCAGGACTTCATCCCCATTTCGAGTCAGCATAATTTCTACGACTCAAGATTGCCGACGGTAGCGGATGCCACGGTTCGAGTGTTCATCCGCTCCTACGATCAGCAACGCGGTGTCTACGTGAACGAAGAAGTCTTCGACCCCACGTGCCTGCTCGCGTGCCTCAGCCGTCAGGGGCCATTGATGCAATAAGGCCTACCACTGGCGTTTCTCCGGGCGCGCGAGGCCGAGCTTCTCGATTCGGTAGCGCAGCATGTCGCGGCTCAGGCCCAGCAGCCGTGCGGACTTGGTGACGTTCCAGTCGGTCTTGTCGAGCATCTTGCGCACCATGTCGCGTTCCACTTCCGGCAGGTTCATGGACTCGGTGCCGTTGTAGACCGGACGCGGTTCGTAGTGTTGCGGCTCTTGCTGGAACACCAGTGGCTCATCCACCAGGCTCAGGCACACGTTCAATTGATGGGCGGCGATGGTGTCGCTCTGGGCCAGCAGCACGGTTTGCTCAAGCATGTTGCGCAACTCGCGCACGTTGCCCGGCCAGCTGTAGCTGAGCAGCAATTCCTCGGCCTGATCGCTGAAATGCAGGTTCGGTTTGCCATAGCGTTTGCCGTGGACCGCCAGGAAGTGCCGGGCCAGCAACAGGATGTCTGCACCGCGGGCATACAGGCGCGGCACCTTGATCGAGATGATCCGCAAACGGAAGAACAGATCGCGGCGGAACTTGCCCTGCTGGACCATTTGTTCGAGGTTGCAGTTGGTCGCACTGATCACCCGCAAATCGACCTTGCGCTCCTTCACCGAGCCGACCCGGCGGATCGTCCGGTCCTCCAGCAGCTTCAGCAGTTTGGCTTGCAGCAACAGGTCCATCTCGCCGACTTCATCGAGAAACAGCGTCCCGCCATCGGCCGCTTCCACCAGCCCGACGCGGCGGTCCTTGGCGTCGGTGAAGGCGCCCTTCTCGTGACCGAACAGCTCCGACTCCACCAGGTTGGAAGGAATCGAGGCACAGTTGAATTCAATGAACGGGCCTTTGCTGCGCGGGCCGTCGAAGTGCAACGCACGGGCCACCAGTTCCTTGCCGGTGCCGGTCTCGCCTTCCACCAACACCGGAGGCAGATCGGTATTGGCCATGCGCCGCTCGGCGTCGATCAACTGGCCAATGGTGCTTTTGAGGTACTGCATCGGTGCCGATTCGCCGATCAATGCCTGCACCCCTGACTTCTGCGCTTCGCGCTCCTGATAGAACGACAGTGTGCGTTCCATTCGGTCGGTGGCCAGGGCCTTGTCCAGCAGCAGCTTGAGCTCCGGCAGCGCCACCGGTTTGGTGACGTAATGGAAAGCGCCCTCTTTCATCGCCACCACGGCGTCTTCGACGTTGCCGTAGCCGGTCATCATGATCACTTTCAGATCCGGCGCGCTGATGCGCAGCTTCTGGATCAGGTCGTGACCGCTCATGCCCGGCAGCGAGTTATCGGTCAGCACCACGTCCGGGACGAAAGTGCCCAATTGGTCCAGCGCGTCCTCAGCCGAGTGGCAGACCGTCACCTCGAAGTCCTTACGCTCCAGGTAGGTCTGAATATTCTCGGCAAGGAGTTCATCATCCTCGACCAGCAGAATGCTGTGCTCCATATACCCCTCCCGTTGCCACTTTAAAATTGAGACAGACGCGGGTTCCTTCCTGCTCTTGGCTGGTCAGTTCGACCGAGCCTTCGAAACGCTCCATTATTCTTTTGACCAGGGCCAGGCCCACGCCCAACCCTCCTTGTTTGGTGGTGAAAAACGGCTTGAAGGCCATTTGTTGTTGCTGTGTGGTCATGCCCTTGCCGGTATCGCTCAGGGTCATGCGCACAAGTCCCGGCTGCGGCGTTTCGATATCGATGCTCAGCACGCCGCCCTTGGGCATGGCTTCCAGGGCATTGGCAAACAGGCTATTAAGAATTTGCGTGAGCAACACCTGTTGGCTGATGACCGGCGGACAACTCTGCGGGGTGAAACGCACGTCGATGCCGGAGCGTTTGATCAGCGCGTCAAAGGCACTCAACGTGTCGTCGATGACCAGCACCAGGTCTACCGTTTCGTAGTCGTCGTTCACGGGTCGCAATGACACCAGCAACTCCCGGACCCAACGCGACATGCGGTCGACCTGATTGATGATGTCGCCGATGTTCTTCTGCGCATTCTGGCTGGCGATTTCCTGAGCCAGTTCGGCGCTGGAACGAATGTTGGCCAACGGATTGCGCAAGCTGTGGGCCACCGCCGAGGACATTTCCCCCAGCGCGACGAAGGTCTCGTTGCTGATCAGTTGTTTCTGCTGGCTCTGCAGCAGCGTGGCCGCATGCCGCACAATCCAGAACAGTCCGAGGTAGATGGCCAGGCCGCCGAGCAGGGTTGCCAGCCAGATCGATTTGAAGCCACGCTGGATGCGTTCCACCAGGTCCGCGGGTTCCTTGTAGATCTCCACCATGGCGATCACTTTGCTTTTGTCGGCATTGAACATCGGGATGTAGTTCTCGATGAACAGGTATTCAGGCTCGCGCAGCAGTTGCTGCTCGGGACGTTCCTCATCAATTTGGTGGTAGCTGGTGGACACGGGCTCCTTCATTTCGAAAGACTCGTCCAGTTCCTCATCACCTTCGACGCGCATGCCAATCATTTTCGCATTGGTCGACCAGACCACGGTGCGATCCAGGGCGTACACCACCGCCAACAGCGTGTCCGGCAGGTGTTCGACATGATCGAGAAACTCTATGCGGGCAGCGGCACGGGCCGCCGGATCTACGTCGGGATAGGCAATGTCATCGCGCGGATCGAGCATTTCGCCCATGGTTCTTTGCAGCGGGATGCCGGCATGGCGAATTTCTGCATCACCAATGGCCTGAATGAACTGCGCAGTCAGCATGGAATCACGCTCGATGCTCTCATCGACGACGAAACGCGTGGACACGTAGCCCAACCCCAGCGCCACGGCGGCGATGATGAAAAAGCTGCCCAGGGAAAACCAGCGCAGCAAGTTGAACTGTCCCCGCCAGCCCTTGCTTTCTGCTGCCGACATCGTCGACGCAGGTGTTTTTTGTTGTTCTGGTATCTGCATAGGACCTTCCCGGTTGCCTTGCATCAAGCCTTTTCAGCCGCGTTTCGGATCAGTGTAGGTGGCATTGATCGAGACTGACGGCCCCAATGTAGTATTAAGCCGCTATTGCGTTTGCGCCGCCTGTAGCGGTTGCTGACGATCGGTTTCTTCCTGCAAAAAACCCAGGATGGACTGCGCCGCGTTCTCATCCAGGCGCAGGTTGGGCATGGGGATTTTGTCGAAACGTTCAAACAGCTCCATGGCGATCGGGTCTTTTTCCGCCAGCATGCGGTCCGGCTCGCGAATCCAGCGACTCAGCCAGGCCGGATCACGCAGGCGAGTGACGCCGACCAGGTCCGGGCCGATGCTGCGCATGCCGAGGCCCTGCCCGTCCATAGGACCCAGGCTGTGACACGATGCGCAACGGGTGCGAAACAGTTCTTCGCCGTTGCTCGGCGGACGAATATCGGGCGCATCCGCGTAGTTTTCTTCAATACTGGGCTGTTTCCAGTTGTGCAGCGTGTTGGCCAACTGGTCGGCCAGAATCCACGGATTCTCGAAAGGTGAAGCTTTCATCCATCGGCCCGTGGTCTGGTTGCCGACAATCAGGCTCAGGTTGTGGTCCTTGCTGCGCCCGTTATCGACGCCTTCGATGAACAGCCCGAGTTTTTTCCGCAGTTCGGTGACGTCGGCAAATTCCCCGGTGAGAAACTTCCAGCCCGGCCCGACCTTGAAGCGTTGTGCGTAGGCCTTGAGCACATCAGGTGTATCGCTTAAGGGGTCGATGCTGATGGAATAGAAAAAAATGTCCTGGCCGACCCGGTCCCCCAACAACTTCTGCACCTGACGCAGGCGCGCGGTTTCCAGCGGGCAAGAGTCGCTGCATGACGTGAAGATGAAATTGATCACCACCACTTTGTCCTTGATCAAATCATCGAAGAAACGCACCTGCCGACCGTCCTGATCGGTCAGCAAGGTGTTGGGGAAGTAATCGCCGCCCCAGGGTGTCGCCGACTCCGTCGGTGACGCTGAACCCGACGGAGCAACTTCATGAGCCACCAGCACCCGACTGGCCAGCAGACAGGTGACCAGCATCAACACCAGGTGCATGCCCAGGGCGCGGGAGCGCGGCGTATGCAGTTTCATGTCGGCTCCCTCGCGGTTCATGGCTTGACCACCACTTTAGGGCCGAAGCCGTCACCGGTGCGGAAGGTTGGCAGCGCGGCGGAGTTCACGTAGCGCACACCATCCCAGCTCGGCAGCGGTGTCGGCATCAGCTGGAATTGCCCGGGTTTTTCAATGTCCCAGCGCAGCAGCATGGAGTTGTCCTCATGCTGAGTGTTGTGACAGTGCTCCATGTACGTCCCGGCGAATTCGCGGAAGCTGATCGCCATCTCGACGCTGTCCAGGCCATCCTTTTCCGAGCCGATGCGGTACACGTCCTTGCGTGCCCATTTTTCCCATTCCGGTGGCGCCTTGCCGCCGCGACTGAGGATGATCCCCTCCTCGAAGTGCACATGCACCGGGTGGCTCCAGCCCTCGCCGCCGAGCTTGATGTTCCATACTTCCAGGGTGCCGAAACCGGTGGCACCGGCATCGGTGGGGCCACTGGCCAGTTGGGTCGAAGCGTTCAAACGCCGTGGGTCCATGTGGAAACCGAAACCGCCATCCGTCTTGACCGTCCACGGTGCTTCATCAGTGCCATCGGAACGGCCGAAGGTGAAGGTGCGGTGACGGGCCTTGGCCAGCAGCGCCTTGTCGGCGATGTTGTCGCGGTGAATCTTCAACGGGATCATCACCAGGCCTTCAGCCTTGCCCGGTTTGGCCGGTTCATAAGCGGCCGGGTCCATGGCCAGGTCCTGGCCGGTGTACGCCTTGACGTTGAGTTGCAACACCTTGCCGACCGCCGGGTCACCGTCTTCCCATTTCGGCCCCTTGCTGGTTTGCTTGATGACCGCCTTGTATTTCTCGGACAGCACGTCAGCCAGGGAGACGGGTTCTTCCGGGCCCTTGCCGTCTTCGTGTACCAGCAGGTTGACGAAGAACAGCTTGTCGCCCGCTTTGACCCCGTTTTTCGAGAAGTTGACGATGATGTCGAAACGTTCGGCGATGCCCAGGGTTGGCAGGATCGCGTTGTGATTCTGTTTATCGCCGTCGGCATCCAGGTCCATGCTGCCGTCGAACGGCACGCTGTGTTCCATGATGTTGCCGTCGTTGGCAATCATGTGGAACGGCACACGGGCATACGACACTCCCGACCCGGCCGGCCCTTGGAACTCCCCGCTGGTGCCCTTGATCTCGCGCACGAGTGCCATTTTGAAGAAGCGCGACACTGAGCCATTGAGCATGCGGAACCGATAGCTTCGGGCACGCACATCCAGGGACGGTTTCCACTGCCAGTTGACCAGCACCTGATCACCAAGGAAGCCGTCGGTATTGAACGGGTTGAACCACAGTTGACCGTTTTTATCCCACGCCTTGTCGGCAAACAGCAGGTTGACGTCATAGTCGCGGTTACCCCAAGGCAAGGCGCTACCACTGGGAAAGCGCAGGTTGACGCCGTCATTCACCGATTCATTGCCGCGGTCCAGGGCGCTGTAGTAGTTCATCATCGCCGCGTTGCCCTTGTAGACGTTCTGCGCGGTGAAATCGAGCATGTGGTCGTGGAACCAGTGGGTGCTCATGGTTTCGCGCCAGTCGCCGCGGATCTTGATCGTGCCGTTGTTGCAGGTCTTGCGGCTGGGGATAAGGTCGTTGGTCCACAGGGTTTCGCCCGGCGCGCACGGAAAGGCTGCACGCGGGTCTTCAGCCTTGGTGTTGATGCTGTCGTAGCCGGCCAACTGGATCGGCCAGCGATAGTCGTAGAATTGCCCGGGGAAGAAAAACGCATTGGCATAACCGTCGCTTTCCGCCGGTGTGTGACCGTTGTGTTCGTGGGTGGTGATGGTGTGCAAACCGAACCCCATGTTCGCCGACGGGTCGATCGGCAAGCCGTTGTAATGACGCATTAACGTGGGTTGCCCGTAACGCACCATCAACAATTTTGGCGGCAAGGTGCCGTCAAAGGTCCAGACAGAGTTGTGGTTCTGCACCGGCATTTTCGGGTGGAAACGCGCATCGACGCCCTTGGCGGTGCCATCGGTCGCCGGTATGCCAGCCACGTTGTGATAGAGGCCGCCTGGGCCAAACTCGCCCACGGCATAGCGGTGCATCTGACGACTGTCACGTAAACCGGTATTCAACCGTGCGCCGGTTTGCACCGTCTTGTAGGCGGCCTGCGGGTAAAACTCGTTCCAGCGCTGGTGCGACCAGCCTTTTCCTGGCGGACGGCCTTCAGCCGAAGAGCCGATACGGCGGTTGAGGAAAAATTCGATCTGCTTCTGCCACGGGTTACGGTCGACCACGTTGGAGTACAGACTCGGGAACGGTGTCAGCCCCGGTTGACGGAGAAAGGCGTCGAGTGCCGCACTCGGTGGCGCACTGCGGGCTGCACTGGTGGGGTCCTGCTGTGGCAACGGGCCGATGGCCGGCGGTGGAAAACCCAACGGCGCCGCCGGCGTGGTGGGGTCGAGTTTTTCCGGGCCGAATTCTTCGAACAGCACCAACTGCTGAGTAAACGGCTGAGCGCCATACAGCGGGCTCGGCTTGCCGTTGGTGGGGTAGTTGAAACTGGTCTGCACCGTCGGCGGCAGGATGTTTTCCACCCGCGTGGTGTCTTTGCTGCCTTTGACGCCACCCGGCAAATCGAAGGAATCCAGATTAGCCTCGGGCATGGTCAAAATGGCGTTCAACGCCGCCGCTTTGTCAGCCGGTTCATCTTGGTAAGCCGAGGGGTCAGAAGGTTCTGGCTGTCGCTCGTCGTCGATGGGGCTGGCGCGCAGAGTCGCTGTGCCCAGCGTCATTGTCAGAAGAACGCTCAGAGGCGTCAGGAGGCCGAACCATTTGAAGGGGTACCGCGCTTTTCTGTCCATCACCAGCCGCCTCGAAGTTATGAAGGGGGTAATGGGGGTGGTGCAAGGACCTCGCCAGAGTTGTTACCGGTTTTTACGAAAGTATTAATACTTGTCAAAACAATGGCTTATCAACATCAACATGCCATTAGCGGGGGAACGACTGGGGAATGACACCCGCTAACGGGGAAAGTTCACACCCGTTTTCAGGGGACCAATTTGAACGACAGACGGACACTCGTGCCTTCGCCTTCACGGCTTTCCAGGGTCACCGCACCGCCAAACCGCTCCATGATCCGTTTGACCAGCACCAGCCCGACACCCAGCCCACCTTGTTTGGTGGTGAAAAACGGCCGGAAGGCCATGCTGCGCTGTTCTTCGTTCATGCCTTTGCCGGTGTCGCTCACCACCACGCTGAGGCCACGGCAATCGGTTGGCTCCAATGTGATGGTTAACGTGCCGCTCTTGCCCATGGCCTCCAGTGCATTGGCCAGCAAGCTGTTGAGGATCTGTGTCAACTGCACCTGCTGGCTCAGGACCATGGGCGTCAGCTTCGGGTCGAACACCACATGGACAGAGGCTTTGGCGATTTGATGCTCGAAGGCCATCAGGCTGTCATGCAGCGCCGCCACCAGATTGACAGGCTCGGCGTCATCGTTGAGCGGACGCAAGGATTGCAGCAGCTCCCTCACCCACTTCGACATGCGATCCACTTGGCCGATGATGTCGTTGATGTTCTTGTGGGCCGGGCCGCTGTCGAACTCCAGCGCCAGTTCGGCGCTTGAACGGATGGTCGCCAGCGGATTACGCAAACTGTGGGCGACCGCCGACGACATCTCGCCCAGGACGACAAAGGTTTCGTTGGTGATCAGTTGCTTTTGTTGCGTGGCCAGCAAATTGGCCGCCCGGCGCACGATCCAGTACAGCCCCAGGTAAATCAGCCCGCCGCCCAGCGCAGTGGCCAGCCAGATCAACACCAGGCCTCGCTCCATGCGGCTGATCAGGTCCTTGGGCTCCTTGTAGATCTCGACCATCGCCGTGACTTTGTCGCCGTCGGCATCGAACAACGGAATGTAGTTCTCGATGAAGATGTATTCCGGAGGCGTCACGAACTTCTGTTCCAGGCGGTTCTTGTCCACATCGTGATAACTGGCCGACACAGGAACCCTGGAAGCAAAGGCTTTCTCCAGGTCTTCGTCGGCGTGGATCGTGGTGCCCATTAACGCCGGGTTGGTCGACCAGATCACCCTGCGGTCGGGGGCATAGATGTTGGCCAGAATCACATCCGGCAAGTGCTCGATATGGTCGAGGAATTCGCCCCGGGCAATGGCGCGGGCCAGCGGGTCGACGTCGGAAACGTTTTTGTCGTTACGCGGATCGAGCAGCTCGCCCATGGTCCGCACGTTGGGAATCGATACGTGGCGCACCTCGACCAAGGCAATCGCCTGAATGAACTGGGACGTCAACAACGCATCGCGTTGCACGCTTTCGGTAATCACAAACCGGGTGGACACCGCCCCCAACGCCAACGCAACCGTGCCAATCACCGCCATGCTGATGAGCGAAAACCAGCGCAGTAAATTGAACGGCTGCTTGCGCGAGCTCAGGCGAATATCACCCCCCTCGGCCTGGAGTGTTTGAGTAGGCATGTTCATGGACGTGTCCCCGACGAATCCCCTATAGGGTTATAGCCCACTCAGGGTCGTTTGCCCGACCTTGGGTCTCGTCCCCCCCCTTCTTCCTCATCCCCATCTACCCCCAATCCTGGGGACAGTGGCCCGCGCCCAAAAACCGCGCTCCGATGCCGCTTGTGAGTGACACGCCCATGACTCGGGCCTCTGCCGGCCGTTTTCGCCGGTTGGTATGGAAGTTGCCGAACCCTCGCAACTGACCCGTCCCCATGGGGCAGGCATTCCGATATAGAGGGCTTAACTCATGCACCCTTTACTGTCCAAAACCGCGGCCGCCCTGGTCGTTAGCGCACTGGCCCAAGGCGTCGCCCAGGCGGCGCTGTTTGCCGTCGACCCTGGCCCCTACGTGCCAGCCAACGGCTCGTTCGCCGCCTGGTATCAGGACACTCATGGACGAACCCTTGAGCTTTGCCTGTCCAAGGCCGTAAGCTCGCGAGTGCCCAGCGCACCGGGCGCACCGACGTACATGTGCAATTTGCTTCCGGCACCCGGGATTTTCGACGACGCGCAACCGCTCGTCTTCCCGACCAACTTTCCCGACGAGGCGTTCTGGTTCACCGGCGACGGCACCATCGTCGACGCAGCCCGAGGAATCGACCTGACCTATGTCAGCGCCGTTGAAGCTGCCTTCAGCGGTGGCGACCCCATCGAAGGTGACCAGATCAGCTTCGCCCGCATCCGCATACGGGTCGATGTACCGACCGCGGGCACCTACGTCATTACCCACCCCTACGGCGTCGATGTCTTCAACATCGACACCCCCGGGCGTCGGGCGATCAACATGACCCGGGACATCGGCATCGGCGTGCCGAAAACCTACGACGGTGCCCTCAAGGGCGATGTCGGGCCGTTCTTGCGCAGCATCAATGGCCCCTACACCGAGACCAATCCGCTCACCGGTTCAGCCGAGCAATTCGTCGGCGACCCGAACCTGGTGGAAGCCTTCACCGGCAGCCCTTTCAATACCAACTACATCCGCATTGAAGGACCCAACGGGCTGGATTTGCGCACTACGGTGATGGCCATCTCCGGCAAGTTGGCGACAATGGCACGGCCGACGCCAATGATTACCCAGCGCAGCACCTACTCGCGTAAACCCGGCGCCAGCGCTCCTGTGGCCCAGCAAGACGTGTTCGTCCTGGCCCCGCCGCCACCGGCCAAAGTGACTCTGGACAGCAACAACCCGGTATTGAACCTTACCGAGGCCAACACCACCGGCAGTTGGTATGCGCAGTCTTCGACCAACCCGAGCTTGCCGAGCACGTTGCAAGTGACCGCCGACAACCACCTGGCCATCGCTAGCAGCACACCGACCACCTTACCCATGCCCCTGACGGACCTGGTGGTGATTTCACGTGCCGAATACAGCCTCAGCACCGGGCAAATAACGGTCGTGGCCTCGACCAGCGACGAAACTTCGCCACCGGTGCTCACTGCCACCTCTGGCACCGGTGTCGCCATTGGCGCCCTCAGTGGCGATGGCGCAGTGAAATCCCTGGCCACCGGCATCTCGCCGATACCACCCGCCAAGGTTCGAGTGACGTCATCCAATGGCGGCAGCGACACCGAAGAAGTGGTCATCGTGCAATGAACGCTCACATGCCCAGATCCTCATCAGGAGGCATCATGAACAATTGGCCACGCCTGGCGCTCAACGCACTGGGACTGACTCTATCGCTGTCCGGCAGTGCATTCGCGCAACTCGCTGCTGTTGACCCCGGTCCTTACACCTTCGCTACCGGGAAATTCCCGATGTGGTATCAGGACAACAATCTTCTGTCGATGGAACTGTGCCAGTCCCGGGCCACCAGCTCGCGAGTGCCGGCGGCCACGCCACCGGCCTACATGTGTACCCTGCTGCCGGCACCGGGCATTTTCGACGACACCCTGCCGATGGTGTTCCCGGATAACTGGCCAGACGAAGCCTTCTGGTTCCTCGCCGAGACCAACATTCCCAACAACGCCGCTGGCTATGGAATGGACGCCTACGTGGCCGGGATAGAAGCCGCTTTTGCCGGCGGAAATCCGCTCGATGGCGATCAAATCAGCTTTGCGCGGATACGTATGCGGATCAACGTACCCGTCGCCGGAACCTACACCATTACTCACCCTTATGGCGTGGAAACGGTCAATGTCACCACACCCGGTCGTCGTGCAATCAACATCACCAGAGACATCGGCGTCGGTGCGCCAGGGAATTTCAGCGGGGCACTTAACGGTGCTATCGGGCCATTCCTGCGCAGCGTCAACGGCCCCTACACCGAAGTGAACCCGGACACCGGCGCAATCGAAACCTTCGTCGGCGACCCGAACCTCACGGAACAAGTCACCGGCAGCCCCAACAACACCAACTTTGTGCGCATTCAGGGCCCGGCCGGGACGATCCAGAGCAACCTGTTCACGCTGTCCGGTAAAGTCCTCGACAATCGTGCGCAAACCCATGTCGACCTTAGCCGTGCAACCTACCGTCGCATCACCTCGGGCACCGGTACCAGCACCCGGGTCGAAGTCTTTGGCAAAGCGGACAACAGCTCTACATTGTGCTTCCGCGAAACCCTCGCCCTTGTGTCAGGCCCACCGCCTTCACCCTGCCTGACCAACATGGTGGGTGACGGCACCGGGTTGTACTTCGGCCAACATCTGCTCAGCGGCCCCGTGCCCCCGGTCGTGGTGCTCACCGCCACCAACCCGGCCGGCACCACCCGCCCTACGGCGGTCTCGAGCAAACTCGTTGACCTGGTGAAAATCCAGACCGCTCGCTACAACTGGAGCAATCACAGCCTGCTGATCGAGGCCACGTCCACTGACGAAGTGGCGGTGCCAGACATGGTCGCGCAGGGTTACGGACGTCTGTCAAAAACCGGCACCCTGCAAAAAATCACCGTCGCCGATCTGTCTCAACCACCCGCCACTGTGACGGTCAAATCCGCCGCGGGTGGCAGCGATACCGAGCCTGTCGTGGTCGTCGGTACCGCACCGGATAGCGGCGAGAATCAGGCGCCGGTAAACGTTGCCGACACCGGCAATACCAGCTTCGGCGTGCCCCTCACCCTCAACCTGCTGGCCAACGACAGCGACCCGGACGGCAACACACCGCTGAGCATCACCGCGCTGACCCAACCGGCCGCAGGCCAAGGCACCGTGGCGTTGAGCGGCACCACTGCGGTGGTCTACACCCCGCCCGCCGTAGTCACTGTGCCGTTAACCACGACCTTCACCTACAAGGCTCAAGACATCAAAGGCCTGGCTTCGACTACCCCAGCGACCGTGACCATCACCGTGGCGCCTAATCGGCCACCGGTGGCAGTCGCCGACGCCGTCGCGACACTGGGCGTGGCGATACCGATCAACGTGTTGGCCAACGACACCGATCCGGAAGGCAACGTGCCGTTGGCGGTCGCCAGCCTGACCCAACCTGCGGCCGGCCGAGGCACGGTCAGCAGCAACGGCACGGTGATCACCTACACCCCACCGGCCACGGTCACGACGGCCTTCACGACGACCTTCACCTACATCGCCCGGGACAGCTTCGGCGCCCTGTCGACACCGGCCACGGTCACCGTGCAAGTCTCGCCAAGGCCTGCTGCGGAAACCTTCACGGTGACCACGGCTACGGTGTCGGCTCGCTCCAATAACCGTTTCACCTGGGACTTTGCAGGGACTTCATCGGTGGTCACCGGCAACACCATCACCATCAGGGTCTCGACTCCGACCGGGCTGGCAACCCTGGGCACCACCACGGTAGCGGCGACCGGTCGCTGGAGGCTGACAGTGAACAACACCACTACGGTGATTCCATCGGCGAACCCGACAGCCACCATCACCTCGTCCCAAGGCACCGTGCGCACGGTCTCGGTGACCTCCAACTGAGCCCTCGCCCCACCCGCCGATACGGTGGGTGGGGCCGGTCTCTTGCAAAGGACGCAGCCATGAAAACCTCGACCGCCGCCCTGCTCTGCCTGCTTCTGCTTTGCAGCAGTGCGGGTGTGCGCGCCGATGACTTGATGGAAAACGATGACGTGGGTCCCGGTGGCGACCTCGGCGAGCTACCACCACCGATTGGCCAGCAAGCGCTGATCGATCAGAACGGCCAGGCCAACGTTGCGCTGCTGCAACAGAACGGCCAGTCGCTGCTCGGTCGCATCGTCCAGTCGGGCAGTAATCAGGAAGCCTACATCCTGCAACAAGGCAGCGACCTGATGGCAATGATCACTCAGCAAGGTTCCGGCAACGCCGCCTCGATCACCCAGACCGGCAGCCACAACCGCGCGCAGATTTCCCAGAACGGCAACAACAACGACGCCAGCATCGATCAGGCCGGCACGGGGCTTTCAAGCGCCGTGACCCAGTCCGGAAACGGCATGAGCGTTTCGGTCAAACAATCCCGCTAAAGCACTGCACCACATGGAGGTTTCATCATGTTCAAACTGACGCCCCTCACCGCCACCATCCTGGTCCTGATCAGTGCCCAGGCGATGGCCGACGACAGCGTTTCCACCCAGGACCAGGTCGGTACAGCCAACATCGCCGACGTGAAACAGACCGCAGCCCCGTACAGTACGGCCACCCAACAACAACTCGGCGAGGGTAACGATGCCGCCGCGGTGCAAGACAACGCCACCGGCACCATCACCCAGGATCAACACGGCGACTACAACGCCGGTTACGCCGAGCAACTGTTCGAAAATGGCGACACCATCACCCAGCAACAGGTCGGCAGCACCAACACCAGCCACGCCAGCCAGTCGATAGGCGTGGGCGGCAACGAAGCGCTGCAACAACAGCATGGCAGCGGCAACTTCTCGTTCATTTATCAGGACACTCAGGAAGGCACCCAAGCTCAAACCTTCCAGTTGGGTGACAGCAACGAGGCCAATATCGAACAGATCCAACTGGGCACTGCCAACAACGCCGTGATCATCCAGTACGGCACCGCCAACTACGCCACCGCCGAACAGATCGCCCACATGGGTGGCCAGATCAACCTCAACCAGTCGGGCGAAGGCAACTACGCCTATGGCGACCAGCGCGATGGCAATGGCGGCACCGTGAACATTAACCAGTTCGGCGACTTCAACGGCGCCGAAGTCTGGCAAGGCGGGCAAACCGCCAGCGCGGCCACCGTCAACCAGTACGGGCAAACCAACGAAACCGTGGTCGACCAAAGCTTCGGCGAAAACAACGTCGCCCAGGTGCTGCAAGTCGGCGACCTCAACGCGATCTACGCTGACCAGTTCGAATCGGTCGGCTCGGTCCTGGCGCTGTACCAGCAAGGCACCGGCAACGTGCACTTCACCTACCAGAAGGGCGACAGCCATGTGCTGAACGCCACCTCCGTGGGTAGCGATAACAAGGTCTACGCCAGCGACTGGAAAGGCCCGCAAAAGGGTGGCCAGTTCGGCAGCAACCAACGTGCAACCGTCTACCAGAACGGCACCAACAACACCGCCAGCTTCAAACAGGACGGCATCGGCCACGTGATGACGACCCACCAGACCGGCTACGGCAACAAAACCACCGTCACCCAGGCCGAAAACTACAACGAGCTGTACTTCGACCAGAACGGCAGCGACAACATCCTCATCGCCGACCAGCGCGGCACCACCAACCTGGCCCAGGGCAGCAGCACCGGCATCGGCAACACCACCAACTTCGACCAGTCCGGCACCCTGAACGTGGCCTACGTCACTCAGGGCGGCACCGGCAACATTGCCACTGTCACTCAGAGTGGCATGACCCAGACTGCCACCGTGCAGCAGATGGGTACTGACAACAAGGCGACTGTGCTGCAGCAATAATCGCACTGCATAAAAAACCGCGGCCCTTGGAGGGTCGCGGTTTTTTTGTCTGTGCCGATCAGCTACATGGGTGAGTTTTGCGGATCAATATTATCCATCGCCCGATTCACCGCCAGGTCGGCCAGCATGATGACCTGCTGGATGCCCAATAACATGCTGCGCTGTGGCCCCTCCACAAACACCGCAAAATCACTGGCCATGACACTCGCCGAAGCCAACGATTCACAGGCGTGGGCCAACAGGCTTTCGGTGTCGATGTCCGGGGCGATAGCGAACATTCTGCTTGGGTTGTGCGGGGCGGAGTTTTTGATAATGGCGGGGTTGAGGTGGGGGGCGGCGGTAGTGCTTTCGGTTTCTGATTCGGGGGGATTGGGTGTGGGTTTGAACATGGTGAAGCTCCTTTGGAAAATAGCGCCACCAGAACCTGTCGCTAAACAAGTAAGGGTGGCGACTGTATGCAGGTTAGCGAACCGGCCAAAGGCACCCGGTAGACCCGAAGATCTCCCGCATACAGCCACCATAACGTAATTGCAGACATCAAAAGTCTGCAAGAAAGTCTGGAGCACTGATGCACTTTGGATAGTCCGGGTCGCTAAACCCGGCCGTTGAATTCAGCGGCCCGAAAACGATAAAGACCAGGTACAAAGCGCACAAGCCGGCGGATTCTGGCGTAGTCGTAGGCAACGGCGCAAGGATCCGTAGCTTTCAGGAAGTAACGCTAAACGCCATTAAACACACCCCTCGAAACAGCACACATTCCCTGTGGGAGCGTGGCTTGCCCGCGATTGGCCCTGTCATTCAGCCAATAACCTACTGACAAACCACCCTCCCCCAAACACCGAGAAAAATTCGGACTTCCCCTACAAGCCAAACAGAATCCCCCGGCATCCACTCCTGAGCCCTATCGCCAAAGTGCCCCGTTTCCAAGGACCGGGCACAAAGCGTGACCAAACTTATCCCCCAACTCCAACTCGCCGGCCAGAGCGGCCAAGTACTCGACAGCCATCAAGCTGCCGATGCTCTTCGTCAGGCCCTGAACTACCCATACGACTTGCAAGGCTTCGACGACCTACTGAATGCAGTGGGCGCCAACAGCTCCAACTACATGCAAGCCGCCCACCAGCAAAAACTGATTCAGGCCGTGAGCAACGGCGATTGGGTAATGGTCACGCCTCGCGTCAATCTGGATAACAGTGGCGGTTCATGGAATGGTTTCAAGTCCAAACCCGAACCACCACCAGCGCAACATCTGATCGAAGATCACGCCTTCACGCAGCCCAAACCGGCGGAGTCCGGATTTCACATAATTGAAAAGCCCATGAGTCTTGAGGCGCTGGAACGCTCGCTGTACGAGAGCTCGCCAAGTGATGCACTGCGTCGCGAATTTCGTTCGCTCAATCGCCATCTCGGCGAGCGGGTGAAACCGGGGCAAATGGTGATATTCAGCGATTCACGGCATTACATGTGCCGGCGTGAAGAGGCACAGATGATGATCGCTGCCGAGAAGGTCAACGAGGCGCTCAAGGATCTGAGTGATGAAGAGGCTTCGTTTATGGTTGAACACCATGAAGTGATTGAGCCGTTTCTGGAGGTGTCGGCGGGATCGTTGGGTGTGGCGTCGTTCATGATTGGGCAGCATCTGGAGGGCTTGAAAAATGCCCTCAGAGAACTGGAGGAGCTGCATCAGCAACAATATCGCCAGTACCGCAATCTGCATTCGCCAGAGTTTTTTTCCAAACGTAAACGACTTATGGCGAAGCTTGATGCCAGCCTTGGGTCACTCGTACGCAAAGGCACCGGCATTGCGGATCACCCGAAACTCAAGCGAGCCTTGGGGTTATCAACTCGCAGAACCATTCATCGTTGGGACAAGGCTGGGGCACCAACACAGTTGCCTGGGTACGCAACGAACATTGAGGGTGTCTCACGAGCGGCAAAATATATCAAAGCTGGTGGTTATGTCGGGATTGGTCTGCAGTTAGGCGCATCCAGTTTAAAAATTCACGAGGTATGCACTACTGGTCGCGAGGATGAATGCAAGCAAATGAAATTTGTTGAGGGCGCAAAAATGGTGGGCGGTACAGCCGGAGCTGTTGCCGGGGGTGCAGCAGGCTCGAAAATAGGCACCGCTGTGTGTGCAAAAGTAAAAGGACTCGGAAAACTCGTTTGTGTACTCGTTGCCGGCGCGGTAGGCGCCACCGGAACCGGAACGCTGATGACCGACGGCAGCGAACTGATTGGGCAAGAACTCTATGAGCACTCTGAATAATGGAACTCACTAGAACAACACTCGCCTGGGTCTGGGGAGCACTTATCCTGCTGAGCCTCTTCGACGTAGTTATCATTTTTTATGCTGCTCACACAAAACTCGAAGCGCTGGAAAAGCATTTCAAACAACTGGATTCCATATGCGTCAACCGCCTCACGTGGGGCAAGGGGCATCATGGAAGAATTTTTCGTCTGGCCGCAATCAGCGCTTTAATCTCGTCTAAAAAAATTCAGCGCCAGGAACCCTTATCAGTTGAAGAAGTGAAACGGTTACCTAAAAGGCTTAAGCGCTGGGCAGCGTATCCATTTCATATTGCCTATTTCGTTACAGGTGCGGTGGTGGTTCTTTGGTTATATGGGAAATACACCGGCCTACTCAAATGAAGAACCAGCAGCTAATTCTACGCCCCAATACGAGTCCCTACAGTCATGAATGAAGCCAAAGACATTTCTCTTATCTTAGGTATGGGTATGTTTTTATTAATTTTTATCAGCCAAGGGATTCTTTTGTACGCCGCCTATTTCAAGCTCGATCACATTGAAAAACACTTCAGTTCTTATGGTTGGAGGCGCGCTCGATCAAATGTTCGAAATGGCCCGATTGATCGAATGAGGCGACTTAGGGAAATTGGTGAATTAATGGGCACACCCAATCGTTTTTGCATGTTTGATCATGAGTCCTTTCGAGAGGCGGAGCTTTTGCCAACGCAGCTGAAGCGATGGGTCGTCATCCCGAGAACCTTAATATTTATCGCATTTGGAATCATCTTGTTTTGGTGGGTATGCGACGGATATTTGAACTTAATTTGGACCATCTCCAATCCTATGGGTGAAATGGCGTTAGCCTTCACTGCAGCTTGGGCTGCTTCCGCGATCGTCTTTTTAATGGCTATGTCATTGCGCGCCGGACTCTCTTTTTTCAAGCTTGAGGAATTCGAATCCTATCTTGAGAGTTCATACTTCATCGGCCGCAACCGCCGGGTGTTGGGTGATGGGGTACTCGGTCGCCTCCGCCGCTTGACTCACATTTCTTTGATGCTGGCACCAGATAGCGATTTTGTTTTTGGCAGTGATGCCCAGGTGATAAAAGCCGTTAAGACGTTTCCTGGCCATCTTCGACGATGGATCGAAATCTCGCAGAAATTTACTGCCTGTTCATTCTTCGGTTTGGTAGCACTTTGGGGTCTGGGGAAGGTCACTGGACTACTGGGCTAACACGCAACGCTTAGACGCATATCTAGATTTTTTCATCCAGATACTAAAGACCGCTAAAACGCGAAGTCCTTGAAAGGACTAGCCGCAAGGGCGAAAACCTAAGTGGCTGTTGCCGCAGGAATGGATATGTACACCTCAAAGAAATAGGTCGGCTGTCACGCCGCCTTCGCAGCGATGCGGAGACCCGACAAGCCAGCTCCCACAACGAATCGGCGCACACTCCGCCCTTCACCACTCAACAGGCCGAGCGTTAGCTCGCCTGCAGCTCTTGATCTGGCTTTTGATTTTGATCTGCCCGCCCCGTCGGGAGGCTGAGTGGAGGTGTTCATCCGGGGAGTGGCGCGCAGCGCCGTTCGACGCAGTCGAACACGCTGCATGTAGGTCGTCGCGCAGCAGACCGGAGGGCAGTGTCCCCGGATGGATACCGGAACGAAGGAACGCCGAGCCTCAGCGAGGGGCCGGACGCTTGGGGCGAAGACTTTTGGTTACTTTTTGTCGTTTGAAAAAGTGACTCGCTGTAAGAGCGAAACCGTAAGTGGCCGTTACCGCAGGAATGGATATGTACACCTGAAAGAAACAGGTCGGCTATCAGGCCGCCATCGCGAGCAAGCTCGCTCCCACAGTTGGACTGGGTACACCTGGGGGAGGCTGGTCGGCTGTCAGGCCGCCATCGCGAGCAAGCTCGGCTCCCACAGTTGATCTGGGTACATCCGGGGGAGACTGGTCGGCTGTAAGGCCGCCTCGGCTCACTCCTCCTCACCCTCAGGCACAACCTTGTTCTGAGTCAAATAGCGGTCAAGCGTCGCATTGTTATCCGGCGAAGCACTGTCCCCGGCCACCTGCCACAACCGCCGCTCAATCCCCTGCGCCAGCAAATGCCCAACGGCCGCCTCGATCGCCGACAACACACACAACTGCGCCGGCTCATTCGTGGTGTACCCGACCTCAGCCTCCAGCAACTTCTTGAACTCGATAAACTTGAACACCCCCGCACTGCGCCCGACAGAGTAAATCGTCTTGCTGGTCATCACATTGGCCAACACCTGCCCGCTGCGCACATCCACCGCACGAAGATTCACCGACACCTGATCCACCCGATACTCCCGGGAAATATCGATCCCCAGATACCGCGCCCCTTCCCCGCCGCTGCGCACGTTGGTGTCATAGGCAATAATCCCGCCCTCAAGCATCAAATTGGCCGCCTGCAACGGTGGCAACTCACCCTGGATATTCACCGGCGTATTCGGCTTTTTCTGCGAGGCGCGAATGATCTTGCGCTCGGTCAACAGGTTCTGCAGCCCCTCACGTTCCAGCACCACAAACCAGCCACTGGCCTGCAACGCATCCATCAACATGCTCGCCGCGCCCTGGGTCACGCTGGTGGAAAACGAACTGGCCGGGGTCGGTTTGTACTGCCCGGTCTGATCCCGGAAGCCATACACCACCGCCATCAACCGCCCCTTGGGTCGTGGCATGTTCAGCAAGTCGTAATAGGTCGACGCCCGAGGTGTCAGGGTCGGTGATTCGGTGTCCTGCTCAGCCCCCACCGGCTCGCGCAAACTGCACCCTTGCAATGCCGCCAACATCAGCCCCAGCGCTATTATTTTTTTCATGTCCTTAACTCCCCAATCGATCCAAGTCCCCGTCAAGGGGCCAGGCCATTCACCTGGATTTCGGAAACTTCACCGGTCGCTCGGTCGGTCACTTCAATAGTCAGTGCACCGGAGTCGTCGATGACGTTCACAACAAAAGCGTCAGTGGTCAGGCTCCCGGCATTGCCCGCGGAGATGTTGTCCATCAACTGCCCTAGCAGCCGTGATTGCAGTTGACTGGTGAAGCGCTCCAGGGCCGACGTGCCGGCCGCGCCGGTACGGTTCTTCAAGTCAGGATCGTCATAATCGTTCTGCGCCTGGGCGTTGTTGAGCAACCAGGTCCCGTTCAACGGGTTGCCGCCAAACGACGGGTTGATCGGCGTGTAGACCAGCTCCGTGGCCTGGACCAGCCCACAGCTGCCTGCCCCTGCAAACCAGAAACCCAACAACCACATGCCCGTGCGTTTCGAGAAAGTTCCAGTACTCATAGTTCGTCCCTCTCAAGGTCGGTGGTGTCCTGCAACAAGGCTTCCAGCCTGCGCTGGACGATCTGCACGCGGACCAGATCGGCAGCCTCATAGGCCTCGTCCTTCAACTCCACAGTGTTCGGCGGCAGGAAGCGCCGATAAACCAGGCGTTGCTGATATTCCACGGTCACCAGGCTACCCCAGCGTGCCGAAGGTCGTTCACGCACCACCAGGTTGAAGTCCATCGGACTGGTGGCGCGCAGGCGTTCACTGAACGAGTAGTAAAAGTCGTGGCCGATGTGCGAGATCGTGTCGTCGACGATAAAACCCAGCATTTCGTCTTCTTCGGCGGCCGAGACGAAGGACGTCATCAGCATCAGGACCAGGGCCGGCAGCCAGTGTCTGTTCATGGCGTCACTGCCCCAGTGCCTGAGGCGTATTGGATTGGCCTTTGGGCGCGGACGCGCCATCGAGGAAGGCTTTCTCGGCCACGAACTGCCAGTCCTTGTAGCTCGCCATACCGGTGAAGTCCGACCATTGACTGGGGAAATCCGCCTGCTTGAGCGGCGTGTCCGTGGAGGGGCTGTTGAGGCCGGTGATGCGCCCGTCGAACCCGCGCATCAATGTCCATTCGCCGCCACCAATCGGGTCCGGGTAGAGGTTGCGCAAGTGGTGTTTGGGCGATGGGAAACGCTCGTCCTGCAACAGGTCCGCCAGTTCTTTCGGGTACTGGGCCAGGCCAGGTGAACTGCGGTAATAACTGCGCAATGCCTGAGCGTATTGAGTACCGACCCAGAGCAACTGACGTTCACGATCACGGCGCGACGCGGTGGACCACAACTCGCCGGCGCTGGCCAGGCCCAGGCCCATCAGCATGATCAGAAACAGCACGCCCAGATAAGTGAACCCGGCCTCGTTCGAGGGCTTACCACTCGGAATAAAGGCTGCCATCCCGCGCCCTCCCTGTGGCCCCGCTTTTGATATCGGCGACTCCGCCCGGGACGCCGTCCGGCGGCGCCACCAGCACCCAAAGGTCTTTGCGTTCGGCAATCGGGTCCATCGGCGGATTGCGCAGGTAACGCTGCTCGACCAGTTGCTCGAGGGAGTCGGGATAGCGCCCGGTGTCGCCGTAGTAGTGATCCAGTGCTTCGCGCATGGCCGACAGGCTCTGGCGCAGCGTGGTCTCTTTCGAGACCTCGAGGCTGGTGAAATAGCGTGGCAAGGCGATCGTCATCAGGGTGGCGATAATTGCCATGACCACCATCAGTTCCAGCAGGGTAAAACCCTTTTCCCGACGCATAATCTCACCACTCCCGGTAAGCGATGCCATTGAGCCCCTTGCCGCGCGCCTTGGAATAGACGTCAAAAACGTCTTCACCTTCGCGCGGGTTTTGAGCCGTACTGTCGTAGGAGCGCATGCCCCAGCCACCTTCGTCATCACGCTTGACCGGCGTCAGCGGGTCATGCGGCACGCGCCGTAAAAAGTAGAACTTGGCCCCCTTGGCGCTGCGCACATCGCGCACACCGTCCACCAGCACTTGCAGGTTCGGCGGGTAGCCGCTGCTGTTCAGGGTTTTCTCGATGTAGCCGGCGTCGAATGCACGTTTGTAGGCGTCGATGGCATCGCGAATCTGATACAGCGCCGTGCGCAATTCCTGCTCTTTGCCCCGACGCACCACGGTCTCGGTCAGCGGCGCGGCCATGCCGGCCAGCAGGCCGATCAGGGCCAGCGTCACCACAACTTCGATCAAGGTAAAACCACGTTGCGAGGCGTTCATGATCAAGGCTTCTTGACGACAACAGTGGTGGAAGTGGAAGCCACCGGCCGATCGATGTGTTCGTTCTGGATCGGCGTTTCCATGCGGCGGTCCGGCGCCTGGATGTGCATGCTGGTTTCGGTGCCGGTGGTGAACTCCATGTCCGACGGGCTCTGGTACGGCAGGTTGCGCACAATCCGCGGCGTGATCGACAGCACCAGCTCCGACTTGCCGACGGTGTCCTTGTTGCTGCCGAACAAACGGCCTAGACCTGGAATGTCGCCAAGGCCAGGGATTTTGTTGCCGGTGGCGCCATGGTCGTTGCGCATCAGGCCGGCGAGGATTTGGGTTTCGCCGTCATGCAGACGCAGGGTGGTCTGGGCGTTGCGGGTGTCGACCTGAACCGGAATCGTGCCTTGGCGGGTCGGTTCCAGCGGCGTGGCGTTACTCACTTCCAGGGCGATTTTGATCGCCACTTCGTTGTTCAGGTGCACGGTCGGCTGTACTTCAAGTTTAAGACCGACATCGAGGTAGGTGACGCTTTCGGTGATCACCGGGCCTTGAGTCGAAGGCACCGAGGTGGCGCTGATGATCGGTACGCGCTGACCAATGTGGATGCGCGCCTGTTCGCGGTTGCTGACGCGAATCACCGGGCTGGCCAGGGTGTTGATGTCATTGTCCTGGGCGTTGATCTTGGCCTGCGGCGACGGCGAGATGGAAATCCGGCTGGAGTTGATGCCTTTGAGTTGATCGAGCAGGGTCACGGCCGAGCCGTCGCTGTTGACCACGCCGAAGGTGTTCGGCCATTGCAGGCCAAGGTCGAGAATCCGCTGGGTGGCGACTTCCATCACCTCCACTTCCAGCACCACTTCAGGGTTGGACTGGTCCTGCGATTGCAGGAGTTTTTCAGCCATGCGCACAGCGTCTTCGGAGTCGCGCATGGTCAGGGTATTGAGGCGCTCGTCGACGAACACATCGCGGGTCTTGAGCATGGTTTTGATCATGTTCAGCGCGGTGTTGGCATCGATGCTGGTCAGGTAGAAGGTGCGCATCACCAGCTCTTGGTAATCCTTGAGCTTCTGTGGTGAGTCCGGGTAGATCAGCAAGGTGTTTTCGTTCACCACTTTCTGGTGCAGCTGGTTCTGTTGCAGCAGCAGTTCCACCGCGTCTTCGATGCGCACGTCACGCACGAAAATGGTGGCTTTCATGTCCGGGCGCAGGTCCTTGTCGAAGATGAAATTCAAACCGGCGACCTGCGACAGCACTTCGAAGATGGTCTTCAGGTTGGCTTCGCGAAACTCCAGGGTCACCGGCCGATCGAGTCGGGTCCGCAGTTGTGGATACGGAATCACGTTGCGGCTTTGCACCAAGCGGATGTCGCTTTGCAGCTCCAGCGCCCCTTCATTCGTCGGGTCCAGTTCGAGGATCTGTTTCACCTGGCGGTCGGCACCGTAGATGTCACCGCGACGCAGGTCGCCACGGGCCAGTTCGAGTTTTTCATCCAGGCTGCGCATGTGATCGAGCTGGCGCAGCGAGTCCTGGGCACGGCGGTTGTTCGGTTCGATGGTCAATACCCGGCTGAAAGCCTGGCGGGCAGAAGCAAAATCACGCTGGGCGCGATCCATGTCGCCCTGGGTCAACAGCGCCGTCACTGCACGGGCACGGCCACTGTTCAGGGCCAGGTGCAGCTCGGTGTCGCGAGGGTTTTCCTTCAACCCTTCCTCGATGCGGGCCAGGCCAGCTTCGTATTGCCCCGACTCCATCAGGTCGGTCGCCTCTTGCTTGGCAACCTGCGCCGAACTGCACGCGGCCAGTCCTGCACAAAGGCAAAGGTTCATCAGCAAACGGGTTCTGTTCATTGCGTGCTCCCCACAGACAAAGTCTGAGACAAATGCAGAGGCAGGTAGACGAAGCTGAGTTCCACGTCGGAAATCCCCTCGATCCGCCAGGTGTCGTCGATCACATCCCCCTTGCGCACGACGTATATTTTTTCGCCGTTCTGCAAAAACACTTGCAGGTCGGAACGGTCATTCAGCTTGCCAATGAACTGGAAAGGCATCGGTGGAGCCGTGGGGACTTGCACCACCTGGGTCAGGTTGACGGGTTGTTCGGTGACGCTGGCGACCTGCGGCTCAACCTTCCAGCTGCGGGCGGCGAACAGGTCGCCCACCGGGCTCAGGTCCTTGACCTCTGCCGGTGTTTTACCGGCGGATGCGGCGGGCAACGCACCACGGATTTTGCTTTGGGTCGGGGTGGCCACGGCGGCCACCGAAACATCGCCCTCCTCGGACGACGACGTGAAGTATTCAGGCAACCAGGTCAGCGCCGCCGCCACGCCGAAGAACGCCACCCACCCCCCTACGCGTTTGATATTCATCATGACCTCGACAGGTAAAGGGTCATGCGGATCCGCCCGGTCAGGTCGGTGTCGACGATTTTTTTACGCTGGAACTCCACGTCCTCCACCACCACCGCCGGTAACTGGCCGAGCAAGGCATGCAGGAAGCGCCGCAGTTGCGGGTAGCTGCCGCGCACCGGCAGCAGAATCTGATAACGGGCCAGGTGCGTCTTGGGGTCGATGCCCAGGGAATATTCGCCACGGGCCAGGGTGATGTGCTCCTGAGCCGCCAGCGCGTAAATCTTGTCGATGGCGACGGTGGCCTGCGGCTGGGACGGCAACTTGCTGCGGAAATCATCCAGCTGACGTTGCGGCACCACCGGCGCGGCGATACTGCCGTCTTCGACTTTGGCCAGGTATTCACCGGCTTCGCGCGTCTGCTGGCTAAGCGTTTGCAGCGACTGCCAGTCCGGCAACAGGCCGGCCAGGCCATACACCAGCGCCAGCAGCAACATCGCCAGCCCTGCCAGGCCGGGAATGCCCAGGCCTTGCAGGTATTCGTGGACGATCAATCTAGGGATTTGCATCGCCAATCTCCCAGCTAGCCGACAGGTTGAATTGCACCGGGTGTTCCGGCACGTTCGCGACGATTTCGTGGCTGAGCAGCGACACATCGGACAACTCGTCGCTGGCTTCGAGGCGGCGGTGGAAGTCGAGCATGGCTTCCAGATCCCGCGCTTCGGCGCTGATTCGCACCTGGCCTTTGCGGGCATCCGGGGTCAGGGTCAACAACGCAATGTCGTCCCGGGGCATGGCTTCGAGCATGGCGAACAGACGCTCCCAAGGCCGGCGCAATTGCTGGGACACCTTGCGCATCTCGGCCAGGTTGTGCGCCTGTTCGCGGGTTTCGGCCGGGGTCAGGCTGACCTTGCCGCCCGTGTCGCCGGTGAGTACGCGCTGAGTGGTTTGCAAGTGGCCTTGCTGTTGCGCGGCCTGTTCGCTGAGGTGCTGCTGCACCAGCACGCAGGTCAGCGTCAGCACCACGCCACCGACCAGCAGGCTCCAGCCCAAAGGGCCCGAGCGACGGCGCGGCTGGAAGTCGAGCATCAGGGCGCGCATGTCAGGCCACCGCCCGGGACATGACGTACAAGCCATCGCGTACAGATGTCCGGTCTACTTCGAGGGTGCGCAGGTGCACACCGGGTACGTCAGGACGCGAGTCAATGCGTGCCGGCGCGTGCAGGTAAACGTTCAGCGGCCGCTCGCTGGTGGACGCCTGCAATTGGCTTTCACGACCGATCAACGCGGTCAGCGCGATGTCGCTGTCGCCGCTGCCCACCGAACGCACCGCCGCCCAGCGCCCTTCCCGCGCCAGCAACAACACACTGCGCACCGGCTCGGCGACCACGAACAGGAAGTCGCCGGCGTCGAAGCTTTTGTCGAAGTGATTGAACGCCGCCATCAGGTACGGCTGCACCGAGCGCAGGCGCAGGCCACGCCCCGTGACCAGCGTGCGCAGATGCGTCAACAAGTCTTGCGGCAGCGCGGTGGCGACCCGGTCATAACCCGTCGGCTCAGCCGACAGAACCATGCTCCAGGGTTGCGTCGGTACGCCATATAGGTCTTCGAAACACAGTTGGGCAAACCCGAGCAATTCGGCCGGGCTGCTGATTTGTTCGCTCCAGGGCACCAGACAAAAGCGGCTGAAGTGGCCGGAGATCACCACACTCAATTCGGCACCGGGACGGGTGTGTTCGCCCAGCAGACGGTCGAGGGTTTCCAGCGCCACGGCCCAGGCATGGAAACCTTCGTCGATAAAACCGACGCTGCCCAGCCACAAGGTTTCACTGCCACGGCGCTGGCCCAGACCGACACCACTGGCGCCGAGCACGGCGACAAAACGATCACGAGATAAAAGTGACACGATTGATCTCCTCAAGCGTGGTCCGCCCCTCTGCAACCAGCTCCAGTGCCGACTCGCGCAACAGACGCAAGCCACGACTGCACGCCAGGGCCTTGATTTTCGAAATGGGTTGGCGCTCGACGATCATTTGCCGCAGCTCGTCGTCGAGGTGCAGCAGTTCGGCAATCGCCGTACGCCCGCGGTAAC
Organism: Pseudomonas silensiensis; assembly: GCF_050434865.1. Taxonomy (NCBI): domain Bacteria; kingdom Pseudomonadati; phylum Pseudomonadota; class Gammaproteobacteria; order Pseudomonadales; family Pseudomonadaceae; genus Pseudomonas; species Pseudomonas silensiensis. The sequence goes on along the minus strand of NZ_JBNDJH010000013.1, from coordinate 17,638 downwards.
CGGTGCCCCGGCAATGACCGCAGCCCTTGCCGTGGACGAAGTGGTAGTGATCGACCTGCTGCGGATCGAGACCGGAGAGGCGCAATTCTTCATCGGTCGGGTAAGCCGGCGCGCTGCAACTGGAGCAGACCAGGCGGATTAGCCGCTGGGCCAGCACCGCATTGAGTGCCGACACGAGGCTGTAAGGGTCGATTTCCATCTGGGTGAACCGGCCGATCACGTCGAACACGTTGTTGGCGTGAATGGTGGTGAACACCAGGTGCCCGGTGAGCGCCGATTGCACGGCGATCTGCGCGGTGTCGGGGTCGCGGATTTCACCGACCATGATCTTGTCCGGGTCATGGCGCAGGATCGAGCGCAAACCACGGGCGAAGGTCAGGCCTTTCTTTTCGTTGACCGGGATTTGCAGCACGCCCGGCAGTTGGTATTCCACCGGGTCTTCAATGGTGATGATCTTTTCCACGCCGTGGTTGATCTCGGTGATCATCGCGTACAGCGTGGTGGTTTTACCGCTACCGGTGGGGCCCGTCACCAGCACCATGCCGTAAGGTTCGGCCGCCAGCCGACGCAGGTGGCGCAGGGTTTCTTCTTCAAAACCCAAGGCTTGCAACTGAACGCCGCAGACCTTGTCCGCCAGGTCCTGTTTGTCGAGGACCCGCAGCACCGCGTCTTCGCCGAAAATGCTCGGCATGATCGACACCCGAAAGTCGATCTGCCGGCCGCTGATGCCGATCTTGAAGCGACCGTCCTGGGGCACGCGTTTTTCGCCGATGTCCAGTTCGGCCATGACCTTGACCCGGGAAATCACTTGTTCGGCAAATTCGCTGCCCTGGATTTTGCTGATGTTGTTCAGCACGCCATCGATCCGGTACTTGATCACCAGGCCGCTACCGGTAGTGCCCAGATGGATATCGCTGGCGTGCATTTTCAGCGCGTCGTAGAGGGTCGAGTTGACCAGTTTGACGACGACGCTGGCGTCCTCGCTGATGCTGGTCAGGGACAGGCTTTGCAGGGTATCGGTTTCGACATTGGCGTCGGCCTGGGCGTTGAGCGATTCCACCGCGTGGAAGCTCTCTTCATGACGCGCCAGGTAGGCTTTCAGGTCGTCGGTATGCACCAGGTACAGCGGCGCGCCGTGCAGGCAGTCGTCGATCCAGGCCAGGCGTGAGGTATCGAAGGGGTCGGCAAACACGCCAATGACCGCATCGTCGTGACGCAGCAGGATGAATTCGCGTTTGAGGCATTGGGCCAGGGTGACCCGGTCGAACACCGGGGTGGCTTTGAACAGGCTGTCGGTGTCGAGCACCGGATAATGCAGGGTCGCGCCGAGGCACTGGATGAAGGGCATGGGGGCCAGTTCACACAACCCCCCGAGGGCTTCCAGTACCCGTTCGCCGGAACTGGCGGCCAGGGAGCGTGCCTGGGCCAGTTGTTCACTGGAAAAGCGAGACGGTACACAGTCCAACAGCGCCGGTTCGACGGCAAGGAATAGACGGTCCATGGCATGCTCTCCAACGCCGGGGGCTTTGAGCCCTGTCGACGCGGCAGGCCATTGCGGCAGATGCCGGAACGTCTTGTCGCGCCACTACTCCCCGGTGAGCAATTGTTCGTCGTCTGGTGCCTTGGAGGTCGATGTGTTCCGTCGACGATCTGCCAGCACCCAACTGCCGTCGTACAACTGCAGCGGGAAACTCTCGGACCTGCTCTGGCGTCGTTCGACAAAACCTTGCGAATGGCTCATGCCTGCTTTGGGTTCGCGCTCCATCCCCAGAAGGTCGCAGACTGCTCGGGCCAATTCCGCCATTGGAAACGGTTTGAACAGGATATGGCTGACTCCCAGTTGCCGGGCCCGCTCACAGACTTCAGCGGTTGGGTGCCCGGTAATCAGCACAAAATGACACTTCCTGTTCTGGCGGACAGCATCGAGCACCTCAAAGCCTTCCATGTCAGGCAAGCGGTAATCGAACACCATCACATCGGGTGAAAAACGCTCGGCCTCGCCGATTGCCATCGCACCGTCGTGAGCTATCCGGACGTCCAGCGCTTGCGCCTGAAGGTAATCCTTGAGGTTTTCGGCAAGTAGCTGTTCGTCTTCGACAACCAGTATTTTGTTTAACAAGGTCGACTCCTTGAAGCCGCAGGTCCGATGTTCCAGCCCTGGGAGTACGCGCCTTCACTGAGGCTAACGCACACTTCATGCCAGGCTGAGCGTCGGTTTTTTACCGTTGCACGTCTTTGATTTTCATGAAAAAACCATTTCGTCCAGAAACTCCATCCCCCAAAGGCGGGGAAGCACTCGGATGTACCTTGAAGCATTTCCCCACTATTGGGGGGGAACCTTCAATCATCATCAACCCGTTCGATTCGATTGTTTGATCGCAGTTGCGCGAGCACCTGTAGGCGAGCCTGAGCCTGTTGCTGTCGGGCGAGGTAAGCCCGGACCATTTCAAGCCCTTGAACCTCTGAGACATCGGTCGCCTCCAAGTGGTTCTGCACGTAGATCAAATGCCAGCCCAGCGGTGTTCGCACCGGTGTACTGACAGCCCCCGGTGCCAGGGCAAAAGCCGCTGCTTCGAATTCAGGCATCATCCGCCCACGAGGAAAATAGCCCAGATCACCGCCCTCGCTGGCGGAAGCGTCTTCGGAACCGGCCCGGGCCACGCTGGCAAAATCCTCACCCGCACTGATTTTCACACGCATCTCCTCTAAGCGTAGCCGGGCAGTTTCAACTGCGGCGGCATCCGCGCCTTGAGGCACTTTGATCAGGATATGCCGTGCCTGGATGTGTTCCGGCCGGCTCATCTCGGCGCGATGCTCTTCATAGAACGCACGGACCTGTTTTTCGTCAGGCCCGGCGACCTGCGTGAGGTTGGCAAACACTTGCTGGGCCGCGAGCTCACGGCGGGTGTATTCGGTGTAGCCGACTTCGTCGAAACCGGCGTCTTCCAGGCGCCGGGCGAACACGTCGGCACCGCCCATAGCCTGCCGGGTCTGATCGACCTGGCGCTGCACCACCGCGTCACTGACCACCACCCCGCGCTTGACGGCTTCCTGCCACAGCAGTTCTTTGTCAATCAAGGCTGTCAGTGCCGCCTGACGTAATTGTTTGTAGGCCTTGGGGTTGCGGATGTTGCCCACCGCCCGGCCCTGATCCTCCAGGTATTCGGCGAAATAACGCTCCAGGCGAAACGCGGAAATTACCTCGCCATTGACCCGCGCGGCGGCCGGGCCATTGCTGCAGAACGCCACGGGAACCCACAGCGTGAGCAGGAGCAACAGAGTCTTGAGCGCCATGATCGAGACCTCCAGTCAGGGTGTAGCGGCAACGGGTTTATAGGGCGCCACCAGATAAAATCGCTGGTCGGGCAGGTCCACGGTGACGATATGCGCGCCCCGCAAGCCGAGGCGGCGGCCCGGACCGAAGCTGATCAGCGGGGTCAGCCCGGTATCGAAGTCATGCAGGCCTTCCAGCGCACTGATGAGTTTCTCGCGGCTGGCGTCGCGCCCGGCCTGTTTCATGCCTTCGCTGAGCAGCAACATCGAACTGAACGCGCCGACTTGCAGCATCGCATGCTGACCGCCGAGCCCTTGGCGTTGGCGCAGTTGGGTCAGCGCCAGGCGTCCGGCCAGCGTCCAGTCACTGGGCACGAACGGATAAGCCAGAAACACCCGCCGGGAAAATTCACTGGGCACCTGCAACAGATCACCCGCCACCTGGTTCGACGCAGCGAACAGATAAGGCACTTGTCCCGCTGCCTGCAAACGCTCGGCGAGGCGACTGAAACCGCCGCCGCTGCCCAGGTAAAACACCGACCGCGAGCCCAGTGGCAATTCGTCTTGCGCCGAGTCGTAGACTTTCAGACTGACTTTTTGCCAGTCGTGGTCCTGCAAGTACTGGCCGAGGCTCTGCGCCGCCAACCGCTGACTGGGTTCATCCGGGTAAGTGATCAGCGTCGGTCCCTGGAGCACCCGTAAATTAGCGATGGCGTAATCGGCCAGGGCGATCAGTTGCTCGCGCAACCCCGGCAGCGGTTCGAAAATCTGCCGACTGGCCTGCGCCGTGCCCAGCAATGACAACGGTCCGATCAGTGGAACGCCGGCCCGTTCCAGGCGCGCGGCCAGGTCCGAGTCCAGTGCCGGTGCCAGCGGCGCGATCAGGGCGAACACTTGCTCCTGATCGATCAATTGATCCAGCGCCTGCTCGGCACTGGCGCGGTCCGGGCCCGGATCGAGGATGGTCAGGCGCAACTTCCGGCCATGAATCCCGCCCGCTTCGTTGATTCGCGCCACGCTGCCCTGGAGCACCGCCGCCACCGTGGCGCCCTCCTCGCTCAACGGTCCCTGGCTAGGCAACAAGGTGCCCAGGTGCAGACTGTCGGGGGTCAGGCCGGGGTCGCGGTCATCGGTCACGCGCTTGAGGTAGGCCGTGAGGTTGCGCTGATCATTCATCGACAGGACGAAGCGCGGCATCGCCGGGTCGAGCCGGTTGTTGCCCGGATCACGTCCTTCCTGGATGGCCCTCGCCAACGTGCCTTCGGTATACGCCGGGTACGCACGGCCATTGATGTGCTGCTGGCCGTAGGTGCTGGTGAGCCGCGACCAGCGCAGATCCGGCGGTCGCACCCCGCCTTCGGGCCGCCCGAGGCCATCGGCGCCGTGGCAGTTGGCACACGGCAGGCTGGTGGCGGGCAACACTATGTCCGCCGCCCCGACCCGCGCCATGATCGGCTCGCCACTCGCCGACACACCCTCGCGATACAGCCGTTTGCCGGCGCTTTCGTCAGGGCTCAGCGGCAACGCATCAGCGGCAAAATGCAGGCCGCCGAGCAGTAGCAGGCCGAGAGCGAGTGAAGTTCTCATCGCGCGGGCTCAACGACCGGCCACGGGCATTGTCAGCAACTGCAAGCGCTGGGCAATGGCGGCGGCCGGGGCATCGGGACGGATTTTGCTCCAGCGTTTGTTGGCCACGTCACCCACGATCAGCTGTGTCGAATGCTGTTCGGGGGTCGGTACGATCTGGCCGATGCGCCCCAATACAAGGTCCATCTGTGCCTTGTCGCCAGTAAGAAAAAGCCAGTGGGGGCCATCGACGCCCTGCTTCAAGGTGTAAGCCTTGAGTACCGCTGGCGTGTCGCGCAGCGGATCACTGGTAAGGGAGATAAACGTGATGCCGTCCGCCTTGTCGCCCAGCAACTCACGCACTTCCTTGAGCTTGCGGGTGATCAGCGGGCAGGCATCGTTGCAACGCGTGAAAATCACATTGAGCAGCACCACGCGGTTCTGCAGCGCGTCACTGTAGAACCGCAGGGTCTCGCCGTTCTGGTCCTGCAACGGCGTGTCGGTGAACCAGGTTTTTGCATCGCGGGTGCCACTAGCTGGCGGTGCGGCAACAGCGGCCACCGCCGATGCCGGCTCTTCGTGCCCTTCATGCGCGGACGCCAGCGAACTGAACAGGCAAAAGCAAACCGTCAGGGAGATCCAGTCGACGGCTCTCATGGCTGCTGCTCCATCGCGATGACCGTGTGCTTGGCGTGGATGTTGCGCTGGCCGCTGAGTTTCTCCACTTCACGGGCCAGCACCGTCGGGTCGGTGAAGCCGTAGTAGCGGGTCCAGTGGCGGCTGTTGCCATCCCCCACCAGAATCAATGGCTGATGACTTTTGAAGTCGCCGCTGAAGGTGCCCAGTCCCTTGAGGGTTTCGTCGATCGACTGCGAGCTGCCGGTCAGCCAGCTCCAGCCCGGGCCTTTCTGAAAGCTGCGGGCGTAGTCGTTCAGGCGTTTGGCGTCATCGCGCTGCGGGTCGATGCTGATCGACACCAGTTGCACTTCGCCGCCGACCCGGGCACCCAGCTGTTTTTGCACCTTGCCCATGATCGACGACACCACCGGGCACACCGTGGTGCAGCTGGTGTAGATGAAGCTCATGACCACAATCTTGTTGGTCACCAGGTCCTTTTCCAGGCGCACCGGTTTGCCGTTCTGGTCCACCAGCATCACGTCGGCGAACTTGACCTGGGCGCTTTCCGAACGGGTGCTTTGGGCTGGCATTTCGTGACCGGCGTGTTCATCCGCCGAGTGGGCCAGGGCCTGGCCGATACCGGCGGCCAGCAGACAGAACATCAGCAGTCCACGGTGTGCGAATCGGTTCATGTCGAAACTCCTTTCTAGTGGGCATCGCCGGGCAGGACCCGAACGCTGGCAAACGTCTTGTCATCGAAACTCGCGCCCAGCGACGCCGCGCGTACGTGCAGGTACCAGGCGCCGTTCTGATCGAGGGTCACCGGGGCTTCATAAACACCGTCGCCCACTTCCTGCGCGGCGACTTGCTGGACCCGGGACGTCGGGGCCCGGAAATAGCGCACCTGAACGTCCTTGACCCCGCTGCGCTGTGCCTTCTGCTGGCCCTGAACGATGCGAAAACGCACCACGTAAGGACTGCCGAGGGCGGCCGTGGACGTGCCGAGCATGAATTCCACCTTCGGCACCCCCGGGTGCCGGGCGAGGGTTTTATCCGGCTCAACCAAAGCCGTGAAGCAATGGATGATGTTCGGCTGGTTCAGCAGGAAGGCCACGTCGTAGCGGCCGGCGGCGGGCAGTTTGATCCGGGCGCTGTACAGCCCCGGCTCGACTTCGCGCAGGCTACGGTCGATGACCATCGCCGCCCGCGCCACTTGCCCGCGATTGGGGTAGCCGGACATCGGCGCGTTCATGCCTTCGGCGTAGAAATAAGTGGTGTTGTCCACCGGGTTGACCACAAACACCGCGTTGTCATCCCGAGACACCGCCAGGCTCGATGCCAGCGGCAGGTCACCGGCCAGCCGTGGCGCCTGAGGCCCGGCTTCGAAGCCCTGGCTGATGGGCGTGCGGCCTTCACCCAAGGACGACAGATTGATCATCGTGACCTTGGCCGAGGCCAGTCCGCGAATGTAGGCGTAGGCCTTGGTGAACACCACTTGATAAGGTTCGGCGGACACGTCCAGTTCATGGATCAACGAGTCGGTGGCCGCGTCGATTACCGAGGCCTGGTTCTCCAGGGTGTTGAGCACGATGCCGAAACGACCGTCCGCGCTGAAACCCATCGGGCCCAGGCCCTGTTTCATCTTGATCACCCGCCGTACCGTGAGGCTGGCGGTGTCGACCACGGTCACCGTGCCGTCCTTGCCATCGGCGACATACACCGCCTGGGACAGCGGCGAGTACGCCACGGACAACGGGTGCGAGCCGGTCTTGAGTTGCTTGCTGATGGTCAGGCTGGCGATGTCGATGAGGCTCACCGTCCCGTCATCGCGATTGGTGACGAAGGCAAACCGACTGTCCTTGCTGAAGGCGATTTCGTGATGCCCGGCACCGGTGGCCAGGTGCTTGAGGGTCTTGAGGCTGCGCGTGTCGATCACCGTCACCCCGGACGCCTCGGCCGACTTAGCGTTGTTGCCGACCCACAGCAAACGCTCATCCGGTTGTAATGCCAACCGTACCGGGTGGCTGCCGGCAGCCACCGAGTCGATCAACTTGAATTGCTCGCTGTCGATCACCGCAATCTCATCGGCGGTTGGCATCGAGACGAACGCCCGCTTGTTGTCTCTGGGCGTGACCCAATCCATCGGCGGCTGCTTGATATCGATCCGCGCCATCGTGCTGGTGATCCCGCCCACCGACACCGACGGATCGACCACCGAAACGCTGGCATCGCGGTTCATCACCAGCAGGAAGTAGCTGTTCAGATCGAGCATCGGCCGTGCGCCGATGCTCGATTTCAGAAACACCCCGACCCGGGATTTGCAGCTGTGTTCGCGACCCTGGGCCTGGTCGGCGGCGACGGTTTCCGGATCGAGCCAGGCACCGGGTGCGACACCCGACAGTGGTTGGCCCGAAGCGCTGTCAGCGACCCGAAAGCGCACGTCGGCGAATCCACCCTCGCGCAGCACGCCGTCCTGCGCCAGCGGCCGCACCTCGAGCGCCACCGACACCCCGTCGCGCTCAAGCGTCTTGCCGCTCCAGGTGTCCGGCAGCGCGACCTCGCTCAGCATGACCGGGTGCGCCGTGCGCCACACGCCCAGCCAGATCAGCCCCATCCCTAAAACGAGCGCACATCCGGCGATTTTGATGGTCCTGTTCATACTGCTTCTCCCCTTCAGATCTGTGTCTGCCTTTCCCTTGTAGGAGCGAGGCTTGCCCGCGAAGGCGTCATCCGCTACCCCACCAAAACCGAGGTGAACCCTTCGCGAGCAAGCTTCGCTCCTACACCTACGGTGCCGGAGCCGGTTCAGGTTCGTTGGTCACCCGCAGCAATCCCCAAAGCCCGGCAGTGTTGCCGTAGGCGCCGTAGTCACGGAACAGGTAGTCGCCCGGTATCGCGTTGCTGCCCCCGGCGCTCGGGTGCATGAAGCTGAAGTGCGCCGCTGGCAAGATGCTTTCGTGGGCGCCGATGTACATCGACATCGGGTTGAAACCGAACCGCACCGAACCCACCCCTGGGGTAGCCATTGGATAGCCACCGGTATCGCTCTTCTCCGACTGGAACGGGTTGAGCGACCAGACGTGACCATCGAGTTGGAAGGTCGTGCCACGGCTGCCACCGGTGGGCATCATGATGTGGGTGCGGAACGGTTGCCCCGGTTTCACATAGAGCACTGGCGTCTGCGGATCGCCTCCCACCAGCGCATTGCTGAAGGCCATGTGTGCGTTAGGCACGTCGCCGTAACCATGACCGTCGGCGTGCCCGAACGGCGCATCCGGTGGCAGGCCGAAGCGGAACCACATGGGTTCGGTCTTGTAGTTGATGGCCATGCTCGAGTTGTCCTGCGGATCGGTCGGTACACCGGCCTCCGAGGCAATACCTTCCACTGGACGACCATTGGCCCAGCGCATGTTCAACGCTTTCTGCCAGACCATCGCAAAATCGCGGTAGGTGGTCTGCCCCGGTGCGGTGACCGTCGCCGAGACTTTGCGTGCATCGTCAACCCAGGTCGCGCCGACCGGCAGGATGCTCATCGCCCCGCCCAGGCCTTTCTGCGGCTGTTTGATGACGTCCGCCGGGGTGAAATTCAACCCGCCAAACTCCACTGCCGTGGCGTTGATGTTGTCGACACTGCGGCCCAATTGCGTGACCGGTTTGCCTTCACGCTCCAGGTGCCCGGCGTAGTACTGATAGGTACGCGTCGGGTACGCGCCGACAGAGCCGACACGCGGCGGCACGGTCTGGATCGGGTTGGTGCCGACGTTAGTCCCGTCGGATTTGGTGATGTCGTACGCCAGCAGTTGTGCGTGCAGGCCCACTGTGCTGGATGGCCGCAACAGGTTGTTGCTGAAGGTGGTCGAGCCCTCGCCATCATTGCGGTCACGCTTGACCATACCCATCACCGTAGCCGTCTGAGTCAGATCCGGCATCACCATGGGCAGACGGTTTTCCAGCGTGATGTTGATGCAATCGCCGGCGGCCGCACGCAGCACCAGCGGTTCGACTGGCACACCGGGTTTAAGCTTGCCGGTGATCGGATCGAGATCGCCCTTGCGCACATAAAGAATCGCCGTCGGGTCATGCAACGGGCCACTTTGCCCGCCGATGGTGAAGGTCGTCCCATCCTCAGGATCGTTCACCGTCACCTGAGGAATGTTCACTGCCCGCGAGTTGTACACCAGGGTTCCGCCCGCCGGATTCAACGCCCCGCCGACGTGTTGCCCGATGCCGGCTGGATCAGCCATCGACAGATTCAACGGATTGCGAAGGATGTCGTTGGCCAGTGCCGCGACCACTTCATAATTACGTTGCGGTGTCGGCCGGGTGCCGATGCCATTGGGGTTGGCGCCGATCCGTGGGCAGATGCCATCGAACGCCACGGTGTTGCGCATACCGGCCGGTTTCGCGTTGTTCGGCAGCGCGAACAGATCGCTGCGTTGGGCCGTGTAGTTGCGCATCACGCCCCAGATCCCGCTCCAGTAACCTTCCAGGGAGGCGTCCATCGAGTACAGGTAATCCCCGGTGGTCGCGGCCGCGCTGGAGATCATCGACACCGGTGCATTGAAGCCCATCTGCTCGGAGATCCCGATCATCTGCGACGAGCGCCAGCCGGAGTTGGAGCTGTTGCCGAAACCGGAACCGCTCTGCAGCCACTTCACGCCGTGCAGGGTCACGTTGTGCTCTTCTTCATGACCACCGGCATGCACCCGCAGCCGCACGTTGTCACCGGTGTAGGTACGCAGCATCGGCGTAAACGGGTCACCCGGTTCGGCGCCGCCACGGTTGATGTGTGGCGGAAACAGCGTGGTGCCGCCGGTTGGTCCGGTGGCTGCAGTCACCAGGTTCGGCGCCAGGTTCATCGCCGGGATGGCGCGGTCGGTACGGCTTTGCATGGCGTACGCCAGGTCGCCACCGAGGCCGTCGGCCTGCATGCCGCGCTTGCCGTCCGGGCCGACCTTGTTCGGGTCGTACACCCGCAGGGCCAGCGGTTCGTTGCGGTAATTGACCACGAACATGCCAGGGTCATCGACCGAGATGGCTTGTGGGCATGGCCGGCTTGGGCAACCGGGCATCAGTCCACCGCGGGCTTCGACCACCTGTTCAAGCAAGGTCTCGGCTTCTTTGCGCACCGGCGGGTTGATTGCGTAGCGGAAGCTGTCAGCGGTGGCCGGGAAGGCTTGAGCATTCGGCACGCCGTTAGGGCCAGCGCCGACGTACACACCGGCTTCATAGGCGTGCTGGAAGTCGCTGTATTCGAGGAAGAACTCACGGAAGCTGTCGTTCTTGCCGTCGCCGTCCAGGTCACCGGTGGACACCACCGCTTGCCACGAGGTTGGCCCGCCGTCCTGCCGCGCGCCGCTGTACAACGGCTCGCCGGTTTCGGCGTGGAACCAGGTCGAACCGGCCGGTTCTGCCAACACGGTGGCGTACAGACCGATCTGTTGGTGAGTCGATGGGCCGAGGTGGTCGTGGGTGAAAATGGTTCCCAGGCCACGGTCGACACCTTTGGCGTTCACCACCGGATCGGCAAACCAGCGCTGCATCGCGGTGCGCGCGCCGACCCAGTCGGCCCGGCCGTATTGGCCGAAGAACGGGTGAGCCTTGGCTTTCGGGCAGGCCGGCGTGCCGTCACGCGGATCGGTGCCTTGGCACTGGTTGAACTCGCGAATGGCGTGGATGCGTTCTTGCACGGCACCGGGGGAAAGCACGCCGTCTTCGTAGTTCCAGCCATTGGCCGAGCCGTCGGCGGCCGTCAGGTCCCATTTCGGCAGGTGAATGTGCTGGCCGATGACGTCGGTCGGCGTGCGCACCTGATAGTCGTCCATTTCATAAGTGGCCGGCACCAGGTTGGTTTGCTGGTACTGCACGCAATCGAAAGTGTTCATGCGCATCACCAAAGGCTCTGGCGGACGCTGCTTGGTAATCACCGGCCAGGCGTCTTCCCACAGCGCGAGAATGCGCGCTTGCGGGAAGTGATAACCGACCTTGTTGTAGACCGCATCGAACTGAATATTCGCAGCTTTATAGACCCGTGGACGGTCGGCGGTGAACGTCGAGGAACCGCTGAAGGACAGGCCGTCAATCCGTTCACCGCTGTTGAACTCACCGGTGCCGGCGCTGCTGGTCAGGCGTTTTTGCCGGTCATCCATGCACGGTTCGTAATACGGTGCGCCCGCGATCGGCAAGGCGCCGTTGGTGCGGAAGTTGCGCGCCACGATTTGATTACCGGGCAGCACGGCGAAGCTTGGGTGGTCTTTTTTGGCGTGGAACGCCATGGCCGCCTGTTCGACTTCGGTGCCCTCTTCCGGCATGTAAATCGGTTTGGCGCGCGTCACTTCCTTGGAGAAATCCAGGGACGTGGTAATGGTGTGCGCCTGGCCACCGGAGGAGAAACCGTCCAGAGAATGGCGCCCCAGGCCGCCGTCCCAGCCACCGGACTGAGCCGGGTCGAGATTGGCCCACAAAGCGTTGCCGCTGGTTTTCAAGGCCTGTGCCTTGGCAGCGTCGAGCATGTCCAGCGGTGGGGTCGGTGGGCGTTGGCCGACCGAGCTTTCCATGCCGCCGATCCAGAACGGATAGCCTGGGTTTTTCAGGCTGCCGTCGGCATTGCGGTTGGCTGCACTGCGATCCACCAGGGCCAGGGAACCAATGGCCTTAGCGCCGCCGTTGCCGCTGAGTTGTTCTTCGTCGTCATCCTCCTCGTCATCGTCGTCATCACCACCGGCCACCAGGGTTTCGCCGATTTTCGGCACGACCGCGACTTTGCCCGGCATCGGCGGCATGGCTTTGCCTGGCAGCGGCACAACGGCTGGAATCGGTGTACCGGCAACGATCTCGCCATCGGGCAAGGCCCGGGCGCCAGCGGCCGGTTTACCGCTGCGCAGTGCATAAGGTTCGCTGTGATAACCGTCGGCGCCCTGTTGGGACACCTCGAGTTTGGTGCCCTCTTCGAATACGTCATGCACCCGCCACATGCTCCACATGCCTTGGGCAAAGTGCGGATAGAAATGGCAGTGATAGATCGCATCGCCCGCGACCCGGTTGCGGTTGCCCGAACCACCGTTGGCGATTTCGTAGGTGTAACCGGCGCCCGGACCGATGCCTTGGGCGTCCATATAGTCGGAGTTGTCGTCATTGGGGTTGAACAACCACTGGTGCCCGTGCAGGTGGAAAATGTGCTGCTCGTGACCGTTGTGGGTGTTGCGGAATTTGATGAAGTCGCCGATGTAGCTGTGGTTGACGTTGGACGGCTCGGACGGGTACAGCGCCATGGTCGCCTTGACCCCGATCTGATCGGCGCTCGGCGTTTCACCGGGACGAATGTTTTCCAGGCCGGCGTTGGCCGGCACGTCAACCAGCATCGCCACGTCGCCGACGGTGTGCGAGCTGAGGAAAAATTCCTCATAGGCGCAGGACAGGCAATCGTGCATCGGCCCGACGCCCAAACGGTTGGCGACCACTTCGGCGCCCATGCCACCGGAGCCATAGTTGATCATGAACGAATCGCGGGTCGGCTCCAGCACATGGGCCATCACCGGGTCCGCCCAGTAAGCGGGGAACGCCTGGGTCGCGGCGGTTTCATCCTGGAACTGCGAGGCGAAATCGCGGAACGGTTCCAGACGATTCGGGATCGCCGGGTTGCGTTTGCCGATGGCTTCCAGCGGATAGGTCGAGGGCGGGAAGCTGCCGTCGGCGTTACTGCCCATCACGATCGCGTCGCTCTCGCTGGAAATGATTTCATTGCCGTCGACCATGTTGATGATCGGCGTGCCGGCCTTGCCTTCACGTATCCACGGCTCGCGCTGCGGGTAGCGCGCCTGGTAATCGACAATCGGTTGACCGGCCGGGGTGCGGCCGACGCTGGCCAGGCGCATCTCTTCTTCGGTCACGGTGTTGCGATAGGTGCGGCCGCCCTTGGGCACCACTACCACTTGGCCGAACAGTCCGTTGGCCACGTTGCCCGCATCCCCTTCTCCGCCGAAGGTCGCGCCACGGCTGCTGGCGGCAAACGCCCCTTCGCGCTCGGCGTACAAGGTGTAGGAACGGGTGGCGCCGGGGGCAATCAGGGTATTGGCGTTGCGCCCGGTATAGGACGCAATGTCGTCGATGCTGTTGACCGCTTGCATGCCATTGACCTGGAAGCCGACGTGACGGTCGGTGACTTGCTCATCGACTTTGAAGTTTTCTTCGTTGCCGATGGCGACTTCGCCCTCAATCTCACCCTCCTCCCCGTTTTCATGACTGCCGGGGTTGGCCTGGTAGGCGAGCAGGTTCTGCAGGTTGATGGTCAGGCAGTCACCGGCAGCGACGCGCAGTACCAGTGGACGCGGACGCTTGTCGGGCCGCAGCGAGACTTTGCCCGGCACCGCCGCACCGCCCTGGGCCAGGGACATCTGGTGGTCATCGACCACATCGCGGCGCAGGGCGAACATCATGCCGTTGGCGTTCTGCGCGCCGAGGCGGTTGAACATCAGCGGCTGATCCAGCGCCACGACGTTGGCCACCAGATTGCGCTCGCAGCGCACGGCTGCCTCAGCCAGTTCGATGCCCAGCATCGATGCCACCAACAGCAGCAGATTTAACAAGGACGGAGCGTGGGGTATGCCGGTCATGATCACGGGCCTCGCTGGGGTACTCATTAGGAATAAGTCTCGACAAATCCCCTTGAGCAATCCGCATGCCACAAATAATTTTGTTGTTTTTCAAACAGTTAGATAAACGACTTAACAACTAGGGGGATATTCCCCACCCATTTCCCCCACTTTCCGGTCGGGGCCATCATTCCCCACTATTGGGGAACGTGCCCCACTGTCGCCAATCACAACGGCGCATCCGCGGCCAGGCCCTGCAAGCGTCGGTATTGGCGCAAGACACTGGGCACGTAACGCTGGGTTTCGGCGAACGGCGGGATCACCCCGCCACGGCTGAGCACCGCTTGCGGCCCGGCGTTGTAGGCCGCCACGGCGAGGCTGATGTCGTTATCGAACAGGGTCATCAGGTGCTTCAGGTACTTGGCGCCACCCTGAATGTTGGCTTTCGGGTCGTAGACATTCTTCACCCCCAAATCCCGGGCGGTGCCAGGCATCAATTGCATCAACCCGCCCGCGCCTTTGGGTGACCGCGCACGGGAGTCATACGCGGACTCGGCCTGGATCACCGCATGCAACAGCGCTGCCGGCAATTCATTGGCCGTGGCAGCCGCCGAAACCAGCTCGGCATAGGGCTGCCGGGCAATCATCTGGGGTTGTTGATCCATGCTGACCCGGGTGGGTTCTGGCTCGTGAATCACCCGTTCATAGGTGCGGCCGGGACGGTGGACATTGGACAGAACGTAGCTGCCCTTGGCGTCCACGGAAACGAACACATCGGCCTGTACGACGCCGGTCAGCACCAGCAGACCGAGCAGTCCTGTGGTGAGTGTTTTCATTTTTCTGCCTCCCCTGCCCGGCCCCGAAAAACGGGGCTATTGCCCCAATGGCCGGTAGTAAACCAGCCATATGCAAGCCCTGCGCCGGATGCGCAAAGGCCGGTAATTCAGGGGTTGCAGAAGAGTGTCCGGGCATGTGCATGGCAATTGCATAAGCCTTCACGGCGACCCTTCTGCCGACTGTGTGAGGTCATCATGAATCAGCGTTTGCGATCCGCCCCGCGTGTTCAACGCGGGTTCACCCTGCTCGAACTGTTGGTGGTGTTGGTGGTGCTGGGGCTGTTGGCTGGCATCGTCGCGCCGAAGTATTTCGCCCAACTGGGCCGCTCCGAAGTGAAGGTGGCCAAGGCGCAAATAGAAGGCCTGGGCAAAGCACTGGACTTGTACCGTCTGGAGGTCGGTCATTACCCGTCGACCGAACAGGGTTTGCAGGCGCTGGTCACCGCGCCCAGCGATGAAACCAAATGGACCGGTCCTTACTTGCAGAAAAAACTCCCGCAGGACCCGTGGGGCCGTAACTACACCTATCGCTGCCCCGGCGAAAACGGCGAATACGACTTGTTGTCCATGGGCAAGGACGGTCAACCCGGCGGCGAAGGCGAAAACGCCGAAGTCACCAGCTGGCAATGACGGGAGGCGATCATGCGTTTTCATCTCAAAGCCGTTGGCAAGGCCGGCGTCGTCTCGATGACTGTCGAGGCGCTGGGCCACAGCGAAGCCCGGCGCATCGTCGAAGACCAGGGCTATCGGGTGATCAGCCTGTACGCCGAACGTCACTGGCGTGCGCTGCGGGTTCGACAGCGCGAGTCCTTCAACCTGGTGCTGTTCAGCCAGGAACTGACGACGTTGCTCAATGCGGGCCTGCCGCTGATCGATGCGCTGGAAAGCCTCGCGGAAAAAGAGAACGCGCCCCAGGCCCGCAAGACCTTGAGCGAACTGGTGCGCCTGCTTTATGAAGGCAAATCGTTCTCCCAGGCGCTGGCCCAGTTGTCGGCGGTTTTCCCTCCGCTCTACGTAGCGCTGGTTCAGTCCAGCGAGAAGACCGGCGCCGTGGGCGATGCCCTGGGCCGCTATGTCAGCTATCGCCAGCGCATGGACGAGGTTCGGCAAAAAATCGTCAGCGCTTCGATCTACCCCCTGCTGTTGCTGGTGGTGGGCGGTGGCGTGGTGTTGTTTCTGATGGGCTACGTGGTGCCGCGTTTCAGCCTGGTGTTCGAAGGGCTGGGATCGAACCTGCCGTGGCTGTCGCAGATCCTGATGAGCAGCGGGATGTTTCTGCACGCCCATCAGGGCGAATTCTTCGGCGCATTGCTGGCGATCATCGTCGCCCTCACCTTGCTCCAGCGCCAACCGGCCTTTCGTCGAGGCCTGGACCGTGTGATTGAAAAACTCCCGGCGGTCCATCAACGCATTTTCATGTACGAACTGGCGCGCTTCTATCGCTCGCTGGGAATTCTGCTGCAAGGCGGCATTCCCCTCGTCACCGCCATGGGCATGGTTCGCGGCCTGCTCACCGTCGCCTCCCGCGCGCGCCTGGACCAGGCCAGTGAACGGGTGCGCGAGGGCCAGTCACTGTCGACCGCCCTGGAACTCAATCATCTGGTGACCCCCGTGTCCCTGCGCTTGCTGCGTGCCGGTGAGCAGTCCGGCAACCTGGGGCAAATGATGGAGCGTAGCGCCGACTTCTACGACGAAGAAATCAGCCGCTGGATCGAATGGTTCGTGCGGCTGTTCGAGCCCTTGCTCATGACCTTCATCGGTCTGCTGATCGGGGTGATCGTGATCCTGATGTACATCCCGATTTTCGAGCTGGCCTCGAGTATTCACTGACCCTCTGGAGCGGGGTCGAGTTGTACCGTTCATCGTTCATCCACGTTGCCACTGAATTAATCAGCGCGCTGCGGTGTTTACCCATTGAATCAAGCAGCACGTTGCATTGTTCATCAACGTTCCAACCCGAATCAAGAAGACGGAGAACGACATGCACATCAACAAGCTTTTACTGGCAGTAGCGATTGGCGCAGTTCTGTCGGCGTCTACCGTATTGATTCCGGACAGCCTGTCCGGTGTATCGAGCGCACAGGCCAAGGACGGCGGGAGTGGCGGAGGTGGTGGCGGCTCTGGTGGCGGGGGCGGTGGTGGCTCTGGCGGTGGAGGCTCTGGTGGTGGCGGGGGCGGCTCTGGCGGTGGCGGCGGCAGTGGTGGAAGCGGTGGCGGTGGCAATGGCAATGGCGGCAGTCACGGTGGAAGCGGCAGTGGTGGCAACAGTGGCAGCGGTCACGCCGGCAGCGACCATGGCTCGGGACACTCAGGGAATACAGCCTCCTCCGGGCGTAGCGGCACTCATGCCGAACCGGGTGACGATCATGGCGTTCATCAAGCGGGCGAAGTGGGCCACAATCGCGGGGTTCATCGCGCTGGTGAAATCGGCGACGATCACGGTGTGCATCGCGCCGGTGAAGTGGGCCACAATCGCGGGGTTCATCACACCGGTGAAATCGGCGACGATCACGGCGTGCATCGCGCGGGTGAAATCGGTGACGACCACGGCGTACATGTCGGCGGTGAACCGGGTGACGACCATGGTGTGCATGTGGGTGGCGAGCCAGGCGATGACAAAAGGTCCTGACATCCACTGATGCCCAAACAACACTACCCCCCTGTGGGAGATTCTATGTTGCCCCGCAACCCTGAATTCTCAGGCTGACAAGTATTCGCTCTGATTTTTCATCAGGGCGAATGCCACCCGACAGA